>NZ_JBDUCX010000007.1:0-55967 GCF_040003245.1 Chthoniobacter sp. | reverse complement strand
TCGACGCGCGGTTCCAGCGTGTCAGTGCGGAAAGTCGGGATGGCGATCTTGTGAATGTCCGCCATGAATTTCGGCTGCACGGGGCCGAGCTTGTAGCCGGCGCAACCGCTCAAGAGCAGGCCCAGAGCCGCGAGGGGGAGAAGAAGAGCGAATCTCATTGGAGCTTGGGTGTGTCCTGGCCGGGGAGCGGTGGTTCGACGGCGGGCACGGGTCCGAGGCTGTCCGGCGAAGTGCGGAGCTTCGGCTTGGCGGGGCCGGTCTGGATCTTTTCCTTGATCTCGGCGACGGGCGGTCCCACGTAATCCGGCCGCGACACGGTATCCACTTTGGCCTGCAACTTCCGGCGTTCCTGAGCGCGCGCGCCCGTCTCGGTGCGTTCCGGTCCGGCCCGCAAGGCGTCCTCGCCGTAGAGACCCTTCAGCGCCTCGATGCGGCCCTTGGCGTAATCGGCGTCAGGCGTCCCCGGCTGCCCGGTGATCACGTCATTATAGTAGATGACGGCCGCCTTGAACTTCTTCGTCTTGTCGTAAAATTTCGCGATCTCAAGGGTGTTCTTGTTGATGCCCCCTTCGAGGGTCTTGATGTTCTCTTTGGCTTGCGCCGCCTTCTCGCTATTCGGGTAGCGGGCCATGAAATCTTCGAACGCCTCGCGCGCCTTCTTGTTGGTCGCGGGATCGTAGGAACCTTCGCGCGCCTCCCGGGCGCGGACGTAACCCACCTGGTAGAGCGCATCGGCGGCGACGGGATCGTTCGGATATTTGGTGTAGACCAATTGATAGGCCTCGATGGCCTTGGGATAGTCGCCGAGTTTCTCCAGCGCCGAGCCGGCGTTGAACTGCGCCAGCGGCGCCAGCTTGCTGAACGGCGCATTCTTCACGATGCCCTCGAACATGGCCTGCGCCCGGGCCGGGCCGTAGGTGCCCACCGGTACGCCGAGGACCTTGTGCTTCTCGCCCTCGAGAAAAAGCTTGGCGATCTTGAACATCGAATCACAGACGGCATCGAAATCTTCGCCCTGCGGATACTTCGTCAGGTAGTAGCTGTAGGCGTCGTAGGCCTTGTTGTTGTCCCCGTGTTTTTCGAGCAACTGGCCGACCTTGCGCTGGGCCTTGGGAGCGAGAAAGGATTGCCCGTAGCGTTTGACCAGGGCCTTGTAGGCCTTGTAAGCGCCGGAATCGTCGCCGTTCTCCTGCATCTTCTCCGCCTTCTTCATCTGCTCGGCGGCGTTGCCGGCCACGGCGGTGTCGTCGCCTTCGACCGTCCAACCTTCATCGGAGCGATAAACAACGGCGGCGTCCACCCGGCTCAGCGGCACGAGCAGAGACAGCAGCGTGAGGGCAAGGATGGGCGCAGTTTTCGACATGAGGCGCGCACGCTAAGCAAGTGAGGCGGAGGCGTCAAGCGATCAGCCAGCCGCGAGCTTTGGCAGCAGGGTGTTTACTCTGTTGGGGGAAGGAGAGGTGCATGCGGGTCAGCCGAAGAAAAGGGACGTGAGGCGGCTGAGGAATGGGCGCAGCTCTGACGGACTGTTGTTTTGCCATTCGGAGAAATGCTGTGTGAGGGACTTGCCTTGCTGGTGGGTGCCGAGATTGAGATAACAGGCGGTGGCCCAACCGGCGGGGTCGGCCTCGAAGAGCGGAAGCATCTGGCGCGCGATGATCACATCCTTTTCACGCAGGCAGGCGTTCTCGCGGAGCGCGGTTTCATTTTGCCGGAACCAGGTGAGGAACGTAGTCTCGGCGGGAAGCTGGTGCTCGGGCCGGGCGAGGCGGTCGCTGGTGTACTTAGCGATCGTCGGGGCGTAGGTGCGCCAGACTTCGTAGGGCGCGTTCTGCTGCCAGGTGACGGCCAGACGACGCAGGACGAAGAGCGAACTCGCTTCGCACAGGCTCTCCTCGAACCAGAGATTGGCGTGGCGGGGTGGATGCCAGCCGCGCAGGGCGATGGTGCTGTGCTGGGCGAGCGCGTGGCAGAATTCGTGGCCGAACTGAAAGATCATCTGCGCCCAGCGCGCGTCCTCGATGTTCAGGCCGATGCGGACGCGCCCGCGCCAGTCGTGCACGAAATCGGTCTGCGGAAAATTCGGGCGATGATAGACACGGATGGGCTTGATGCGCTGGCCGGGGCAGTGCTGCCAGAGTTCGTTGGCCGTGGAGAGCAGCACGGCGCGGATGTCCGCCGGCGCCGCTTTTCCCCAGCCGCCATTTTCCACGATGATCTCGAGCGTCGCGCTGTCGGCGATGGCGTGGGCGGCGCGGGGCAGGGCGACGCTGGCGGCGGCGAGGCTGGCGAGAAAACGGCGGCGGGAAAGGGGCGAGGTCATCTTGAGCTGGGTGCAGTCTTTACCACAAAGGCACGAAGACACGAAAGGGGTTGAGAAGATGGTGTGCCGGTGTGGTGGGCGGATGCGACTTCCTCCCTTCGTGCCTTGGTGCCTTCGTGGTGAACATATCCGTGTCGATTTGGCTTTACCGTCGCGGGCGGCGCGCCTTTTTTACCGGCCGATGTCGCTTACCGACCCCAATCTCTGGATCAGTCTCGTGACGCTCACCGTGCTCGAGATCGTACTCGGCATCGATAACATCATCTTCATCTCGATCCTTGCGGGGAAGCTGCCCGCGGCGCAGCAAGGCAAGGCGCGGACGATCGGCCTGTTGCTCGCGCTGATCACGCGGGTGCTGCTCCTGTGCTCGATCTTCTGGCTCACGCGGCTGACGGCGGCGCTGTTCGCGATCGGCGGGCACGGCGTTTCGGGCAAGGACCTGGTGATGATCGCCGGCGGCGTATTCCTGCTCTGGAAGAGTGTGCATGAGATTCACAACACGGTGGAAGAGGAAGAGCACGATCCGTCCACAAAGGGACGGGCGACGCTCAGTTCGGTCGTCGCGCAGATCGTGGTGATCGATATCGTCTTCTCGCTCGACTCGGTCATCACCGCGGTGGGTCTGGCGCAGCATATCGAGGTGATGATCGCCGCGGTCGTGCTGGCCATGGGCGTGATGCTCGTGGCCGCGAAGCCGATCAGCGATTTTGTGAACCAGCACCCGACGATCAAGATGCTCGCCCTGTCGTTCCTGCTGCTCGTGGGCGTGGTGCTCATTGCCGACGGTTGCGGACAGCACGTTGAAAAGGGCTACATCTACTTCGCCATGGCGTTCTCCTTCGGCGTGGAAATGCTGAACATCCGCATGCGCAAGAAGAAGAAGAAGAAGGCGAAGACGACGACGGCTGGCTAGGCGGCGCGCTCGTGTGGTTCCATGTCTGGTGCGCAGGGCCGGATGATGCACGGGCTGGGCGTTGGTGATTTCGGGCTGCGGTGAGTCTCCGGCCGGCGTGCCCCGGCGATTTTCTCCTCAGCGCTCCAGTCCTGCCACGGGCGGGCAGACTTCGATTTGGCCTCGGGCTGGCTCCGGCCTTTCATGCTGGGGCGCTGCTTTTCGCTATGCTCGATCTCCCGGCGCTCGCGCTGGAGTTCCGCTTTGGCGCGCTGCAATTCCAGGCGTTCGCGTTCCAGTTGCAATTGCTCGTCGCGCTGCTCGGCGCGGCGCATCTTCATGAGGTCGTCGCAGAACTGGCGTTGCTTGCGCCAGGCGGCGTCGCCCTTCAGCGACTCGATTTCGCGGGTGGAGACGGCCAGGCGGGAGGTCATCCAGAGAGAGAAGACTTCGCTCATCGGCATGCGGTCCTTTTCCATGGCCTTCATATCCCCGGCTCTCTCGTGCAGGTGTTCGGCGAAGGCGACCGCCTCCTGATAGCGGAGCCAATCCTGATAACCGCCGTTTCTCCACTGGGAGAGGTTGTGCTCGCTGACGAGGTGGCCGTCAAACTCGACCTCGACGAGAGCCTGGACCTCCGGCAGGTCGTTGAGCCAGGGGACAAGGGACCTGGCGGTGGCGCCCCTTTCGAGGCGCTGGTTGATTTCTTCGCGGATCGGCTTGGGAAGCCGGGCGATTTTGCCGCAGCGGTTGGGATTACTCATGGGTGCGAATGGGTGCGATTTCTCTGTAGTGGGGAGTGCGGGGAAACCGAGAGACGAGAGCCCAGTGCGGCCCCAAATTCGGGCGGCGGCGGGCACTGCTCAATTGGACTATTGTTGAGCACTATTGATTTCATATTGATCTTATATGAACGCTCAATATAGCGGAGTCAAACAGAATTTGTCACGAGATGGCATTTCCCAGCGGCTACGAGCTGTTGCGTGAGCATTTTGGCGATTTGACGGGTTGGTCGGAGGCGACTTTTTATTTCTGCGCGCATCCGACGACGTTCGCCTCGGAGTTCACCCGCATTCTCGATGAGCGGAGACCATATATTATTCTCCGTGTCGAATACCGCGGCGCCGCGCTCTTTTCAGCTCATTCGTCAGCCGGCTTGTGTTTCACGATTTATCCCGTGCGCCGCGAGTTCAAGCGCGTTGCTCGCGGCGGGCTCGCCGCTGGCCTGCTCGATGCTATGCAACAGTTCATCCGCCTCGTGCCGACGTACCCCAATTACTACAACCGAATGGATGCGACTTTTGATTCCGCGGCAGGCTCCTGCGCCACGGAGCGGCTTTACGAACTGTAACCGATCGAAAGCCTCCGCAACACCTGACTCTGAACGGACGGCATCTTTCTCAACGCCGCTGATCTGTTTGATGCAACCCTTTCAGGGTTGGACGCGTTGTGTGGAGTGGACCCAAGGTAGCTCGTGCCTCGCAACCTTGGGCTGGATGATGAAACGCCGTTGGCGTTTTCAGCGACGTGAGTGTTTTACGAGCAGTCGCGTGAATGTTTTTCGAGATGCTGAAAAATCAGCATTTCCTGTTGATCGCCGGCAGAGATGCTGATATTTCAGCATCTCGATGAGACCGGATCCCGCTTCGTTTTCCAACCTCAGCCGCCGGGAGCGCCAGATCATGGAGGTGGTGTATGCGCAGGGGTCGATGAGTGCGCAGGAGGTGCTGGAAAAAATGCCTTCGCCGCCGAGTTATTCCGCGGTGCGTGCGGCGCTCAGTTTGCTGGAGAAGAAAGGATTGCTCCGCCATGTGCGGCGGGGGATGCGTTACTTTTTTGAGCCGACGGTTCCGGCGGACAATGCGCGCGTGCCGGCGCTGCGGCGGATGATGGAGACGTTTTTCAACAATTCGGCGGAGAGCGTGGTGGCCACGCTGATCCATAGCGAAGCACTCAAGGTGACGGATGAAGAACTGGACCGGCTGGAGAAGATGATCCGGTCCGCCAAGAAAAAACGGCAATGAACATGATGTCTTACCTGGATTCTGCGATGGGGATGCGCCTGGCGATAGCGGGCCTCCTGGCACCGGCGGTCGCCTTTTTGCTGGCGGGCCTCCTCGCGCTGCTGTGCCGACGGGCCTCGGCAGCGCTGCGGCATCTGGTCTGGCTGCTGGCTTTCGTGTCGATGGCGATCTGGCTGCCGCTGGCGCTCTTTCACGTCCAGGTAGGAGTGCCGATCTTGTCACCAACTCCGCCGCGGCCGGGTGCGGCGGCGGTGTTGCCCGTTTTGCCATGGCAGGAGGAACCGGAGCGGCCAGCGCCCGCATTCGATCACCAGATGCCGGAGTACATGGTCACGATACCGCTACCGAAACCGGCGCCGGTGGCGCGGCGGGCGACCGGGATCTCGGTGCCGCGTGTTGATGCGGCCGAACGGCGTTCGCTGCCTTGGGGAGCGCTGATGCCGGTGGTTTGGATCGGCGGAGTGGCCATTTTTACTTTCCAATGGCAGGCGGGAATCCTGCATCTGCGCCGCGTCATCGCGCATTCTCGAAAGGTGGAGGATGGATCGCTACGCGTCCTCTGGCTGGGACTGTGTTCCATGAATGGGATGCGCCGGACGGTGCGGCTGTCGAGCTCGGCGAATGTTTCCGTTCCGCTGGTGACGGGTTTGTTGCGGCCTCAGGTGATCCTGCCGGAGGCGGCGTTGACCTGGCCGTTGCCGATGCTCCGTGCGGCGCTCATCCATGAACTGGCGCACATCCGGCGGAACGATCTGTTTTCCTCCGCCTTCGCCCGGCTGGTTACGGTCCTTTATTGGTTCCATCCGCTCGCCTGGCGCGGTCTTCGCGCGCTCCAAAATGAAGCCGAGATGGCGGCGGACGATTGCGTGGTCTTGCTGGAGGCGCAGCCCGTGATATATGCCGAAAGCTTGGTCGCGCTGGTGCGCACGTTTCACGAAAGCGGGCCGTTGCCCGTCGCGGCCATTGGCATGCTACGCCGGGCCAGCATCGAGGCCCGGGTCGAACGGATACTGGATCCCAATCGACGTCGTCGGGCGCCTCGCCGAGTGATTCGCCTGGCCGCCTTGACCGGCGCTGTCTTGCTCACCGGTGGGCTCGTTATCCTTCGCCCGGTCGTCGCGGTGACCCCGTCGCCGTTGGCCGATCCGGCAGCGCTGCTGGCCGCGCCGCCTCTGCCCTTCGCTCCGGTCTCGTTTAGTCTGGAGGACGCGGGCGGTGCGCGCCTCGTCGCGAAAGCTCCGCCGCTGTTGGTGCCAGGAGAGAAGCACCGGCTCGAATTCGGAGCGCAGTTTAACTATAAAATCGAAGCGACGGAGATCGAGTATTATGGAGTGCGTCTGGATTTTCCTCTCGGCCCCGTGCGCATCGACTACGGCGTCCCGCTCCCGCAGACCGGGACGCCCGATGGGCCGTTCAATCACAATGGAGACTTCCCCGGCCCGGGCTATCGCGAGCAGAAGCCCTTGCCCACCGGCCCGGCGATCTCGGCGGCGGAAGGCGAGGAAGTGAGCAGCGATCTGCAAAAAGCGATTGTCGAGGGCTGCGTATCGTCGCTGCGCGGGGTGGCTTCGATCCGCTTCACGATGAAGACGGAGACGACCTACGCGGGAGCCTACCTCCTGCGCAACCCGCATCAGGTTCAATACGACCATCGGGTCACCGTTTACGAAGGGCTGATGGCCGGTGAACGCTTCCGCGTTTCCTCGAATATTACCCAGGCCGATGGCCAGCGCTTCCCGGAGGTGGTGCAAGCGTACGATGGGCAAGAGTCGCACTTGCTGAGCAAAGACCGGCACCCGTGGCTGTCGATCCGACGGTCCTACCGGTTCGATTCGGACACGGCCTTCGATCTCGGCACGGCGGTGTTCCTGCCCTACGCCTTTTTCTATCTCACCACCGAGGACGAATTCGTGCCGAATCTCTCCATGCGGCGGCTCACGGACCGGGCCGCGTGGGCGGCTGCTTTCCGGAAGGCGCGCGTCGTCGAGCGCAACGAAACCGCGGGCCTCATCCAACTCAAATTCGTACTCGGTGAGGGTGGCACGTATTACCTCGTCACGTTTTCGACGGACGACGGCTATTACCCGATCAGCTTCGAGAAGTATGGGCCCGGCGGCCTGGCGCAGCGCTATCTCGTGGAGCAATTCCGGGTCATCGGAGTTTCCGGCGGTCCGGGGTACCGCTATGCGCAAAAAGCGAAATTCGAAACATTCCTGCACGGCTGGCAGCGCAACATCATCACCATCGACACCACCGCGCTGACCGTGAACGAGGAGACCAAGGCGGACGAATTCTCACTGAATACCGGGCTGGCGGAGAACATCATCGACGAGGACAAATAGGCGATGATTAAGCAGCGTTACTCCCTGGTGTAGGGCGCGTGTCCCCACGCGCCGAGGGAAGAGCAAGGTTTGACTGCCAATCCGGCGCGTGGGGACACGCGCCCTACACCCACGATCGGATTTAGAACGCGAAGCCGAAGCTGAAGTTCACGGCGCCGAAAGGCTCGCCGTCGCGGCGGTTGGGGTTCACACCGTAGTCGAGACGCACCGGCCCGATGGGGAGCTTGTAACGCAGGCCGACGCCGACGCCGTAGCGCAGGTCGCTGCTGCCGGGGACGTCGTCGTTTTTCAAGCTGCCGGCATCGATAAAGGTCGCGCCGTTGAGGGCGCCGAACAGCGGGAAGGTGTACTCGATGTTGAAGACGGTGAAGATATTCCCGCCGATGGGATTGCCGTGGTCCTTCGGGCCGAGGTCGCGCTCGGAAAAGCTGCGCACGGTGTTGCTGCCGCCGTTAAAAAAGCGGGAGTCGATCGGGATGCGATCGATATCCGCCGAGATGAAGCCGCCGCGCGCACCGAACGCGAGCATGGTCTTGCCGAGGGGCAGGTAGTAGGAAAACCGGGCGATGCTTTGCGAATAGGTTTCGCCATCGACAGCGAAGACGGAAAACGAAGAATTGAAGACAAAGCCGCGCGCGGGATTGATGGGGTCGTTGCGGAAGTCGGAATTCTGGGTGAGGCCGACGCTGACGGTGGTGTATTCGAGCGGGCCGAGCAGCGTCTCGTCGATGCCGTTGGCGGTCACCGTCTTGTTGGCCGCTTCGGCGAAGACGCCGAGCTCGAGATGCGGCATGAATTTGCGGGTTACGTCGGTGCGGACGCCAAGGCCATTTTTCGAATAACCCTTTTCATCGCGGGCCTCGGAATAGATGCGGCTGCGCAAGGCGAACCGCGAATCGAGCAGCCAAGGATCGGTGTAGAGTAATTCGCCCTTGATCCCGCGCTGCGAATAATCCGCGGAGAAAGTGATGGGGCGTCCAGAGCCGAAGAGATCGCGATCCGCGAGACGCACGCCGATGGAGATGCCTTCGTAGCTGCCGGCGCCGATGGTGAAACCGACTTCCTTGGATTTGGCTTCGTTGGCGGTGAGATTGATCGTGAGGTCGTTGGCGGGGGTAGGATCGAGCGAGACGCGCAGGTTGTCGAAAAGTCCGGTGCGCAGCATTTCGCGGAAAGTCTCGTCGAGCTTCGCGGGATCGTAGACCTGGCCATTCAGGCTGGTGAAACGCTTCGGCAGGAAATCGGCGTGGAGCCGGGGGCGGTCCGTTTCATTTTTTACCGTGACGCTGCCAAAGCGGAACAGGCCCTTGGGCAAGACATGAAAGGCCATCGGCACGCGCCCGCCGTGGGCAGTGGCGGAATCGGCGCTTACAGTAACTTCCGCGTGATAGTAGCCGTGCGCCTTGTAGAAGGATTGCAGATTGCGCTGCATGACCGCGGCGAGGCCCGGCGCGAACGGCCCCGTGGTCGATTCGCCGAGCGCGGTGATGAGCTGATCGCGCGGGTAAAGCGTCTCGCCGGTGAAGGTGACTTCGCCCACGGCCAGGGCCGCTCCCTCGTTGATGCTCACGGTCACGTCGGCTTCCTTGCCATCGGGCGAGAGCTGCACTTTCGAGGAGTCGATGGCCACATTCAGGTAGCCTTTCGAAAGGTACAGGCCGCGCACGCGATCGACGCCGGCGGAGATCTCGGCGGAAGTGAAGGGAAACTTGGCGGGCTGGCGCGCCAGTTGGTCCGGCGTGGCGCCGATCATGTAGTCGTAGAGCGTGGCCTCATCCACGACGTGGTTGCCGGTGAAGATGAGCTTGTGCAGCGCGGAGTGCGGACCCTCGTTGATCTTGATGAGCAATTTGTCGCCGTGTATTTCGTAGTCGACGGCGACCTTTGAATAGCCCGCCTTGCGGTAGAAGGAGCCGATGTAGAAAGCGAGGTCGTCTGCCTTGGCCGGGGTCACGCCTTTTTCCATGATGTCACGGATTTCCTCGGTTTGCGGCGCGCGGATTTCCTGCTCGGTGAAAGCCTGCTCGCCGGTGATCTCGATCTTGTTGGTCGCCGCGTTCTGCACCGTTTCCGCCAGCAGCCCGGCTCCGGGGAGCATGTGTTGCAGGCCGCCGCCCTCCTGCGCGGAAGCGACCACCGCCCCGCAGGCGAGGAGCAAAGCTGGGAGGCGGGTACGAAGTTTCACGGTGGGTCAGCGGAAACGAATGAGGTATTTCAGCCGTCCTGTGAAGCCTTCATCGGTGGCCAGGTCGCCGATGAGATAGAATTGATTGGTGAGCCGGACGCGGCTGGTGATCTGCTGGCCGCCGGTGCGGTTGTCGAGCGCGCCCATTTCCATGGAGAAGCGATCGAGGAAATTGCCGGTGTCCTGTTTCTTGTCGACCGCGGGTGCTTTGCCCCGGAGGAAGATTTTCCGATAGAGCTCCTGGACGGCGAGCATGGCCGCCTTGCTGGCGAGGACATCGGCGTTGCCGGCCAGTTCGCCGGTGGTGACGCCGGTGGCGAGGAGCGAGACGATGTCGGAATACTGCAGTGGCGGCTCGCTGCTGAGCTGCATCTGCGGGTCGGACGCCTTGCCGTAAATATAGGCGTGCACAAGGTAGTCGCGCGCCTGGGAATCGGCCTGGATATCCAGGGAGGGCTGGAACGGTGCGTCTTTGTTGAAATAGACGAAGCCGCGGGAAATACTGAGCGTGCTGAAGGGGAGCGAGGCCTTGAATTCCTCGATGTGAACGGCGCCCTCGAGGTAGGGCGCGAGGCCGGTGCCGGCGAGCTTGAGATCGATGGCGGCCGCGCCGTCGGCGAGGTTGCCGCGGATGAGGAAGGAGTCGCCCGGTTTCGTCTTGATCGCGAGGTCGAACTTCCAGTCACGCAACGGCGGCTGCGGGAAGGAGACGCCGGCGTCCATGGCGCGCGCGGTCTTCGGTGCCGGCTTGGCCCTGCCCGGCAGTGCGATGGGCAGGATGTCGATCTCCTTGAAGAAGCGCGAGTGGGTGGCGTAGACCGTGCCGCTCACGTTCGCCGCGGCGAGCGGGCCTTCGACCTTCACATCCGCATCGGCGCGCACAGTGATGGAATCGTTGCGCATGACGAGCACTTCGTCGGCTTGCAGGCGCAAGTCGAAGGTCGGCTCGGTGAGCTTGGCGAGTTTGATCGCGCCGCCGAGCTTGAATTTGCCGCCGCCCAGCTCGCCCTCGAAGGTATTGAAACGCAGGGTGTCTTCGCTGAAGGCGAGCTGCGCCTTGAACGCGCCGAGCGCCGGCACGCTCTCGTTGTCGAAGCGCGCGCCCTTGAGATCGAGCGCCGCGGAACCGCTCAGCACGGGCTTCTCCACGGTGCCGGCCACGTGGACGTCGATGCCGATGGTGCCATCGATGCGGCGCACTTGCGGGGTCAGTTTGGGCACGATGGCGAGCGAGGAAGGTGGCAGCGTGACCTGCAATTCGAGCGGCAGGGTCGGATCGATCTTCGCGTTCTTGACCGTGGATTCCAAGTCGAGCGGAACGTGGCCCTTGATGGTCAGCGGCTGGATCTGCGGCTGCTTTGCGGTCGCGGCGAGGGTCAGCTCGTTATTGGAATAGTGCAGGTCGAGATCGAGATCGGCCGGATCGAGCGCGGCGACGGCCTTGGCCTTGAGCTTGCGGCCTTGGAATTTCAAGTGCCCCAGCGGTTGCAGCACCGTGCCGCCGGCCACGAGATTGACGGTGATGATCCCGCTGGCGGGCGACGCATGGCCGAAGGCGGAGAGCAGCTTTTCCACATCGAGATTGGCGGCGTTGATGTTGGCGGCGATGCGCTCGTCGAGCTGGATGGGCTGCTGCGGATGGTCGAGGTCGACCGGCAGGAAGACGTAGCCGGTGAGGACTGTGAGTGTGCCTTGCGCGAGGTTGATATCTTTCAGCCGCACCTTGCCTTCCTTGAGTTCCAGGTTGCCGGTGAAGCTGGTCGGGCCGGTAACGAATTTCAGGTCGGTGGATTGCGCGAAGCCGGGGCCGTAGAGGCCGCCGAGCTTGATTTCGCTGAGGTCGATTTTGTCGAAGCGGCCTTTCGTCAGCGCGAAATTGAGCTGACCGCTTTGGTCGAGCTTCGGCGCCCACGGAGGCTTGACCGTCGCGGTTTCGCCTTTGCCGGACCAGTCGATGTGCAGGTTGCCGCTCAGCGGCTGCTTGACGTTGAAGGTCGTGAGCAGCGGGCGCAGCGCGGCGAGGTCCTTGATGTCCACGAGGAGCGAGGCTTCGTAGGGGAAAGGCGCGCGGGCGTCGCTTTGGCCGGCAATGGTGATTTGATCGGTGGCGTTGAGCTGCAAGGCGAATTGCTCGATCCTCGCGATGCTATCCTTGATGACGATCGTGCCGGCGAGTGGGCCCGTCTTGAATTCGCCGAGCTGGAAATCGCCGCCCTCGATTTGCACATGGCCGTTGAGTAGCCCGTTTTCCATCTTCACCTGGCCTTCGCTTTGCACGTGGCCGGTCAGGGCATTGTTGCTTACCTTGATCCCGAAATCCTCGAGCTTGGGCACGTGGATGGCAAACTGCGCATCCACGGGCGCGGTCGCTACATCGTGAAGATCCGGCGGGATGCGATAGTTGCCTTTGGCGGTGACGGAATTTTCCGCTCGATGGATTTCCAGGCTATGCAAGGCGACGAGATCGTTGCGCGTCTCGACGTCGAGTTTGACGGAATCGATGCTGAAATCCTGCACGCGCACGCCGTTGATCTCGGCGGTGAAATGGCTCGACAGATCTTCGAAGGGTGTGGCTGGGGCAGGGGAGAGGCGCTTGCTCGCGGTGAGATGCAGCGTGGTGTTGTCGAGGTTGAGCTTTTGGTTGGAGATCAGCTTCGCGTCGATGGCCAGGTCGGCATTCACCCAGCCTTTGCTCATCTTGATCGAACCGCTGCCGGTGAGAGTCCCGGCGAGCGGATCGGGCAGCATGGCGGTGAATGCGGCGGGGTCCGGCACATTGATCTTCAGCGCGGCGTCCACGTCGCTCATTGGGAAATCATTGACCGAGGCCGGCAGACCAATCGTGGCGGTCAAGACGACCGAGTTTTTGCCCGCAGCGATATTGACGCCGCTCACTTCGGCCTTGCCGTGGTCAAACTGCGCAGCCAGCTCCACGCCATCGATTTTCGTCTGGCCAGCCATGAGCGCTTCAATCCGGACGTCGGTGTGGCCCTTCCAGGTGCGCGGCATTTCGGGTTCGCCATTGAAAAGGATATCCAGTTTCGCCAGCTTCGCGACGGGGGGCTTGGGCGCGCCGAAATAACTGGCCGCAGCCTCCAGCGAAACGTCCGATGCCTGGATGACCAGGGTCGTGGTGTAGCTCTTGTCGAGGTTCTGGCCTTTTTTATCGAGCTGGCTGCCGGAGAGCGCGAGGTGGAACGCGCCCCCGAAGACCGTGGCCTTCACATCCACGCTGCCCATGTGTTGGGCGCGCTGCGAGGCGTCGAAGTTGACCTGGTCGATCACCAGTTCCGGCGCGAGGACGAGATGTTTGATGAAAAAATTGCGCTGCGCGTAGCTCGTCTCGGCGGAGATGTTTTCCCAGAGCGGCACGCCCGGAATATTCAGCCGGGCCACACGCAGGTAGCCCACCACCTGCGGATCGAGAAAGAGATGGAAGCCCTTGACCTCCGTGATGTTTTTTTCCGCACGCACCGTGATGTTGAAATTCTCGATGTGCACGCGGTCGGCGTAGGCCGCCGGCTGGCCGAGCAGGTTGTTCAGGTCCTGGGCGAGCTGGATCTTCTGGGTATGCTCCGGCTCGCTCTTGCTCGGCTGGGCGACGAAATCGAGATCGGCATTGATCACTTCGTAGCTCCGCAGGAACTCACCCACGCCGTGTTGGATCAGCATCGGGATGCTGTAATCGAGACGCACGCGCTCGATATCGATCTTGTTCACGGGGCTCGGCCCTTTACCCGTCGGGACGGCGTGGACGCCCTCCACCACGAGGCTGGTGAAGATGCTGCCGGAGAGATGGACGTCGAGTTTGAGGTTCTGTTTGGCGGCGACCTTGATCAGCAGCAGCCGCACGCCGGTGTGAAAAAGCGGACGGTGAAAGACGGCGACGATGAGCAAAAAGACGCCGAACCACCGGAGAACGCGTCGAAACCAGCCCCGCTTGGTTGGTTTGATGGTGGACGGCTTCTCGGTTTCCGGCATTGGAGCGAAGGCTACCAGTCCATTCGTATGCTGCAAGACGCCCGGGGGTTGGCAGTAGCAAATATTTACGACTACAGTCCGCGCCGATGACTGCTTTCCAACGATTTCTCCGCAATGCCGGGCCGCCCTTTCGGCTCTGGCTGGTGCAGAGATGCCGTATTTTCTGGCGGGCCATCGTCAAATATGACGAGACCGACGGGGAGCAGCGGGCGGCCTCCTTCGCTTACTACGCGTTCTTCGCCATGTTTCCGTTGATGGTGCTGATGATCACCATTGCCACGGATTTCTTCGGCAACCAGACGGAGGCTTCGACCAGGATCATCACTTACATCTCGGAATACCTTCCCCTCGAGTCGCAGGATTCTAGTCTGCTCTTCAATACCGTCAATGGCGTCGTGAAATCGCGCCGCAGCGCCGGCTTGATCGCATTCGCCGTCCTGGCCTGGAGCGCTCTGAAATTCTTCCAGGCCCTGGTGCACGGGGTAAATCGCGCCTGGGGAACGAAGCAATACCCGTGGTGGCGGCTGCCGATCAAAAACCTTTTCATGACGGCGATCCTGGCCAGTGCGCTGCTCCTCGGTATTGTCGTCCCGACGATCCTCACCGCCGTCGAGGATTTCTATTTCATCCATTCCCGCGAGGTTGGGCTCGATTTCGGGTTTCTTTGGTATCTCTTCTACGCCGCCAAGCTGGCGGTCCCCGTCCTGGTCCTCTTTTACGGCATGAGCATGTTTTTCAAATTCGCCCCGCGGCGGCAGACCTCATTCCGTGAGGTTTGGACGGCGGCCCTGCTCGGCACGATCGCGCAGTCGGTCTTGCAGCGGGTCTTCGTGCTCTACACGCACAATGTGGATTACCGGAACCTTTACGGCACCTTCGGCAGCGTCATCGCGTTGCTCCTGTGGATTTATCTCAGCGGCTCGATCATCATCCTCGGGGGCTGCCTCTCGGCGGCGAAATACGAGATCGAGATGAGCCTCACCGACCAGGCGGAGTCCAACCGCCCGCGCGATTGACCGTGCCCACTGAACCCTCTCTCGCCGAGCCTCGGCGCAAGCTGAACTTCGGCGAACTCACCGCGCTGCTGAGCTATATCCGGCCGTGGCGCGGGCGTTTCGCGCTGGCCATCACGGCGCTGACGGTCTCGATGAGCTTCGGGCTGCTCTTTCCGCTGCTCGTCGGGCGCATGATCGACTCCGCGATGCCCACGCCCGCGGCATCGGAGGCCAGTCGGTGGCAACCTGGCGTGAATACCGCAGCCGCGCTCCTCGCGGGCACGCTGGCCATTCAATCAGTGCTCACGTTTTTCTATTCCTACACCTTCAACAGCGTCGGTGAAAACGCCGTCGTGCGCCTGCGGCAGCGCCTCTACGGCACGCTCCTGTCGCTGCCGATGAAATTCTTCGGCGAGCATCGCGTCGGCGAACTGACCAGCCGCCTCTCCAGCGATCTCACGCTGCTCACCGATACCCTGGCCGGCACCGTCCCACAGACACTGCGGCAAATCATGATGCTGCTCGGCGGCGTCATCGCCATCGTGGCCATCTCGCCGCGCCTCTCGTTGGTCATGGTCTCGACCTTCCCCGTCCTCATGCTGGTCGCGGTTTTCCTCGGGCGAAAGGTGCGGCGCGTCTCGCGTGAAGCGCAGGACCGCCTCGCCGAGAGCGCGACGATCGTGGAGGAGACATTGCAAGGCATCGCCAATGTCAAGGCCTTCGCCAACGAAGCCTACGAAGTGCGGCGCTACGGCGCGGGGCTCAACGCCTATCTCGATGCCACGCTGCGCGGCGTGCGGCGGCGCGCGGGGCTCGTGGCCTTCATCATTCTCGGCATCTTCGGCTCGATCACCTTCGTGATGTGGTACGGCGCCACGCTCATGCAAGCGGGCCGCCTTTCGCACGGCCAGCTCACGACTTTCACCCTCTACACGCTTTTCGTCGGCGGCGCGGTGTCGTCGTTCGCGGAAGTCTTCAGCCAGCTCCAGCGCACGCTCGGCGCGCAGGAGCGCGTCCAGGAACTGCTCCGCGAGACGGGTGAACTCGGAGAGGAAGCGATCATCCACGATCCCTCACCCACGCCATCGATCGCCCGCTACCGTGGGGACGTGGAATTCGCCGGCGTCAGCTTCTCCTTCCCCTCGCGACCCGATCTACCAGTCTTGCGCGACCTTACCCTCTCCGCCCGCGCCGGCGAAAAGATCGCCCTAGTCGGCCCCAGCGGAGCGGGGAAATCGACCATCGTTTCCCTGCTTCTTCGCTTCTACGAACCGGACGCCGGGCGCATTCTCATCGACGGCGCCGAGGCGAACACCCTGGCTCTCGGTGCGGTGCGCGGCAACATGGCTATCGTTCCGCAAGAGGTGCTGCTCTTCGGCGGCAGCATTCGTGATAACATCGCCTATGGACGCCCCGGTGCGACCGAGGAGGAAATCCTCGAGGCCTCGCGCCGCGCCCATTGCCACGAGTTCGTCACTCGCTTTCCGGAGGGCTACGGCACGCTCGTCGGCGAACGCGGGGTCAAGCTCAGCGGCGGCCAGCGCCAGCGCATCGCCATCGCCCGCGCGTTGCTCAAGGACCCTGCGATTCTCATCCTCGACGAAGCCACGAGCTCGCTGGACAGCGAGAGCGAAGCGCTCATCCAGGAAGCGCTCGCCGAGCTGCTCATCGGGCGCACGTCTTTCATCATCGCCCATCGGCTCAGCACCGTCCGCCGCTGCGACCGCATCTGCGTGATCGAGCAGGGCACCTTGACCGAGAGCGGCACGCACGCAGAGCTGATGGAGCATCCCGATGGCACCTACCGGCGGCTGGCCGAGCGGCAATTTGCGGCGGCACCGTGAATTAGGTAACCCTCGCCGTGCGGAGTTCATTCCTGTTTTCCTACTTTCCTGATTCCTTATCCTTTTCCTGATGCGTTCCGCCTTGCTCGTTCTCTTCGCTCTCGTGGCGGTCGTCTGCGCCGAACCGGCGCCGATCAAACCCGAGGACCTTGGCTATCATCTGGCGTGGTCCGATGAGTTCGATGGAACGAACCTCGACCTGACGAAGTGGCAGACGAACTACGCGCCAAAGGTGCACCCGCTCGGTTGCAACGGCGAGCTCCAGGCCTACGCCCCGGAAAACGCGATCGTGCGCGATGGCAAGTTGCGGCTGCGCGCCGACCACTCGCCGCGGGAGGGCATGGCCTACACCTCCGGCATGGTCGCGTCGCACGACAAATTCTCCCAGCACTACGGTTGGTTTGAAACGCGCGTGAAACTGCCGCACGGGCGCGGCCTCTGGCCGGCCTTTTGGCTCCTGCCGGAGAGCCGCCAATGGCCGCCGGAGATCGACATCATGGAACACAAAGGCAGCCTGCTGAACCACGTGTGGCTCACCGTGCATCGTCCCCAGCCCAACACCTGGCGCCCAAAATCCGACGGCCAGGAATGGACCGGCCCGGACTTCACGGCGGACTTTCACACTTTCGCCGTCGACTGGCGGCCGGATCGCGTGGCCTGGTTCGTCGATGGCATCGAGCGCCACCAGTCGCGCGCCGACGCGGACTTTGGTCCGATGTATGTCATTCTCAATCTCGCCGTCGGCGGCCAATGGGATGGAAATCCCGACGGGGACACGCCTTTTCCGGCGACCATGGAGATCGACTACGTGCGCGTTTATCGTCTGCCGGACGGCGCCGCGCCCCGCTGATTGGTTGCCGCATTTTCCGCTGGCGGCCCGGCGCACCCTCATGGAAAGTGCGCGTCTCTATGCCCCTGATCACCCCTCGGAAGTCCGCCACGAATTACGACGTAATCGTGGTCGGTTCGGGAGCGGGCGGCGGCATGGCGGCCTATGTGCTCACCAAGGCCGGGCTCAAGGTCCTGATGCTCGAAGCGGGGCGCAATTACGACCCGGTGACCGAGACGCCGATGTTTGAGAATGCCTCCGACGCACCGCTGCGGGGCGCGCCGACGAGCGACAAGCATTTCGGCTTTTTCGACGCCACGGTGAATGGTGGTTGGACCGTTCCCGGCGAGCCTTATGTGATCAAGCGCGAGGGGCAGGACAAGTGGCAGGAAGCGAGCGACTGGCAGGCGAAGGAAAAGAAAGGCGACCGCCAGAATTTCATGTGGTGGCGTCCGCGCATGCTCGGCGGTCGCACGAACCACTGGGGCCGCATCGCGCTGCGCATGGGCTCCTACGATTTCAAGCCGCGCAGCCGCGACGGACTCGGGCTCGACTGGCCCTTCACCTACGAGGAATTCGAGCCGTGGTACGACCAGGCCGAGACTCTGATCGGTGTTTTTGGCTCGAACGAAGGGTTGGAAAACACGCCCAACTCGCGCAACGGCTCGCTCCTTCCGCCGCCCAAGCCACGCGGTTACGAACTGCTCACGAAGAAGGCGTGCCAGGGCCTGGGTATTCCGGTGATTCCGTCGCACCTTGCGATTCTCACCAAGCCGATCAACAATCGCGCCGCCTGCTTCTACGCCACCGACTGTGGTCGCGGCTGCTCGATCAAGGCGAACTTCCAATCGACGACGGTGCTGCTCCCGCCGGCCGTGGAGACCGGCAATCTCGACATCATCACCGACGCCATGGTGCGCGAAGTGACCATTGGCAAGGACGGCAAAGCGACCGGCGTGCTCTACATCGACAAAGAAACCGGCAAGGAAGCCCGCGCCACCGCGCGCGTCGTGGTCGTCGCCGCGGGCGGCTGTGAGAGTGCGCGCATCCTGCTCAACTCGAAATCGAATCTCTTCCCGCACGGCCTCGCCAATAGCTCCGGCAAGGTCGGTCGCTATCTCATGGACTCGGTCGGCAGCAGCCTCAGTGGCCACATCCCGGCGCTGGAAAACTGCCCGCCGCACAACGAGGACGGCGCCAGCGGCATGCACATGTACATGCCGTGGTGGCTCTACCAGCAGCAGAAGGCCGGCAAGATGGATTTTGCCCGTGGCTACCATATTGAGTTCGGCGGCGGACGGAAAATGCCGGGCCTGACCACCGTTCCGAACCCCGCGGTCTACGGCAAAAAACTCAAGGAAGACGCGCGGCGCTATTACGGCGCGAGCATCGGCTTCAGTGGGCGCGGGGAGATGATTCCCAACGACGATTGCTATTGCGAAATCGACCCCGAGAGGAAGGACAAGTACGGCATCCCCGTGCTGCGTTTCCATTGGAAATTCAGCGACCACGAGAAGAAGCAGGCCGTGCACATGCAGAAGACCTTTGTCGGAATCATCGAGGCGCTCGGCGGCAAGGTGAGCGGCAAGCCTGAGTTCGATCCGGAAAAGGCGATCATGCCGGGCGGGTCGATCATCCATGAAGTCGGCACGACGTGCATCGGCGCCGATCCCAAGAACTCGGTGCTCAATCAATGGTGCCAGGCTTGGGACGTGCCCAATCTTTTCGTGACCGACGGTGGCCCCTTCGTGAGCAACGCCGACAAGAACCCCACCCTCACCATTCTCGCCCTCTGCATGCGCACGACGACTCATCTCGCCGAGGAGATGCGCAAGGGAAACATTGGCTAACTTTTGAAGTGCTTAGTGTTCAGTTCTTAGTTCTCAGTATTGAGCCCTCCGCACTTCCTTTACGTTTCTACTCGAACTTACTAAGCACTAAGCACTGAGCACTCTCCTATGATCTCCACCGCCCACTCCCTCTCCCGTCGCGATGCGCTCAAGCGCGTGATCGGCGTCTCGCTCGCGCTGTCCGCCCTCGACCTGTCTTCCTTCGGCGCGGTGCAAGGTATCGGCACCGATCCCAATTTGCACAAAAAGGAAATCCCCTGGCCGCGCGTGCTCACGGCGGAGGAAAAGCGCATCGTCACCGCGCTCGGCGATCTCATCGTCCCGGCGGATGAGTTCGGCCCGGCCGCCAGCGCGGTCGGCGTGCCCGACTTCATCGACGAATGGGTGAGCGCGCCCTACGAACAGCAGCAGAAGGATGGCAAAGTCATCCGCGCCGGACTGTCTTGGATCGACGACGAGGCGAAGAAGCGCTTCAAGAAAGGCTTCGCGGACTGCACGCCTGCCGACCAGACCTCGATCCTCGATGACATCGTGAAGGACAAGACCGACGCGCACAAAAAGGCCTTCGATTTCTTCAAGAACTTCCGGGACAAAGTGACCGGCGGCTATTACTCGACGCCCGAAGGCTGGAAGGCCATCGGCTATGTCGGCAATACGCCGATGGTGGAATTCCCCGGGCCGCCGCCGGAAGTCCTCAAGCACCTCGGGCTCGCTTAGTATTCCCTTCCACCCGTGAGCAAAACAACCGACATCACCGTCCGCGAGGCGGAGCTTTTTCTCCTGCCGGTGCAGACGCGCGTGCCGCTGAAATTCGGCGCGCAGGTCGTGACGCGCGCCTTGTGCGTGCGGGTCCGCGTGGTCGTGGTCGACCGGCACGGGCGCAGTGCCGAGGGCTGGGGCGAGACGCCGCTGAGCGTGGCCTGGGTCTGGCCGTCGACGCTCACTTGGGATGAGCGCGAGAACCGGATGCGTGACTTCACGATTCGCCTCGCCCGGGAACTGGTGAAGGTCGGTGAATTCGGGCACCCGATGGAACTCGGGCACTGTTTTCAGGAACATCATCTCGAAAAAATCCGCATCGAAATGAACCACGGCCATAGCGAGGACATGCCGCATCTCGCGGCGCTCGTCTGCCACTCGCTGTTCGACCTCGCGATCTACGATGCCTTCGGCAATCTGCACGGCCGCCCGGTCTTCGAGACTCTCTCCGCTGAATGGATGGAAGGCGACCTCGCGCGCTACCTCGATCCGTCGCTGACTTTCGCCGACAGATGGCCCGCGGATTTCCTTACCTCGCGCCGCGATCGTCTCCCGGTGTGGCATCTCGTGGGCGGTCTCGATCCGGTGGAGCCCGAGGAATTGACCGGTTCGGAGCCGCAGGATGGTTACCCAATTTTGTTGCGTGACTGGATCCGCGCCGATGGATTGCGCTGTCTCAAGATCAAGCTGCGCGGCAACGATGCCCCTTGGGACTACGCGCGCATCGTGAAGATCGGCCAGATGTCCATCGAGGAAGGCGTCACCTGGCTGACCGCGGATTTCAATTGCACCGTCACCGATCCCGCCTACGTCACGGAAATCCTCGACCGTCTGCTCGTCGAGGAACCGCGCATCTACGGCATGCTGCTCTACATCGAGCAGCCGTTCCCCTACGATCTCGAGGCGAACCGCATCGACGTCCGCGCGGTGAGCGCGCGCAAGCCCCTGTTCCTCGACGAGAGCGCGCACGACTGGCGCTTCGTGCGCCTCGGGCGCGAACTCGGCTGGACGGGCGTCGCACTCAAGACCTGCAAGACCCTCACCGGCGCGCTGCTCAGCATGTGCTGGGCGAAGGCGCATGGCATGACGCTCATGGTGCAGGACCTGACCAATCCGATGTTCGCGCAGATCCCCCACGTCCTGCTCGCCGCGCACGCCGGCACGATCATGGGCGTCGAGAGCAACGGCATGCAATTCTACCCCGAGGCTTCGCTCACCGAGGCGCGCGTCCACCCGGGCCTCTATCGCCGCCGTGATGGCATCCTCGACTTGAGCACGCTGCAAGGATCGGGCTTCGGCTATCGCGTCGAGGAAATCGGCCGTCAGCTCCCCAACGCCGCCGCGCATTTTGCGTCGTGATCCGCCAATGAGGATCGCCGTCCGCGAATTCGGCTTCTTCATTCGCAACCTGTCGCTGCGTGTGCCGTTCCGCTACGGCATTGCGACGATGACGCGGACGCCGCATTTCGTCGTGCGGCTGGTCGTCGAAATCGATGGCATCCCGCAGCACGGATTCGCCGCCGATAATCTTCCGCCGAAGTGGTTCACCAAGAACCCCGACGCCGCCTATGCGGACGAAATCGCGGACATCATCGCCGTCGCCCGCCACGCCGCGGAGACCGCCTGCACGCGGCCGCCCGCCGGCACGGTCTTCGAATTCTGGCAGGAAATCGCCCATGCCCAGGACGCCTGGGCGCAATCCCGCCAAATCCCCCCGCTGCTCGCCGGCTTCGGCGTCTCCCTCGTGGAGCGGGCGGTGATCGACGCCTTCTGCCGCGCCACGCACACCACTTTCGCCGAAGCCATTCGCGCGAACACCTTCGGCATCGACCTCGCCGTCATTCACCCCGAGCTGGCGGGTCTTGCTCCCGTGGACCTTTTGCCGCCGGCACCACGGAGGTCCGTCATCGTCCGCCACACCGTGGGCATGGCCGATCCGCTCGTCGACGGCGAAGAGCACGATCATCCCGACGACGGTCTGCCGCTCTCGCTGGAAGCTTTCATCCGCACGCACGGTCTCACCCATTTCAAAATCAAGCTGGGTGGCAATATCGACCAGGATCGCGAGCGGCTCCATCGCCTCGCGGGCGTCATCGAAAAACACACGCCCGAGTATTTCTTCACGCTCGATGGCAATGAAAACTACCGCGCCGTCGCTCCGTTCCGGGAGCTCTGGGAAGGCTTCTGCGCCGATCCGTCGATCGCCCGTTTTCTCCAGCACCTCATCTTCGTCGAGCAGCCCTTCCACCGCGCGGTGGCGCTCTCGGATGCCACCACGGCCGAATTGCGCGCGTGGACGAATCGCCCGCCGATCATCATCGATGAATCAGACGCCGACTGTTCCGCCCTGCCCACCGCCCTCGCCGGAGGCTACGCCGGAACGAGCCACAAAAACTGCAAAGGCGTCTTCCACGGCCTCGCCAGCGCCTGCCTCATCGCGCAACGCCGCCGCCTGCACCCGCAAACGCCGCTGCACATCAGCGCTGAGGATTTGACCAATCTCGGCCCGATTGCACTCCTCCAGGATCTCGCGGTCGTGGCCACCTTGGGAATCACGCACGCCGAGCGCAACGGCCATCACTACTTCGCCGGCCTCAGCCAGTTCCCGGAAAGCGTGCGGCGCGAGACGCTACGTCACCATGGGGATTTGTATGAATCCCACGTGGGGAGCTACCCAATCGTTGCGGTGAAGAAAGGCGCACTGGAGATCGGCAGCCTGGTCGATGCCCCTTTCGGTGTCGCCTTCGAGCCGGATCTCACTGGGTTCACACCCGTCGAGACGTGGCGTTTCGAGTCGCTCGAAGCCATGTAAATTACCGCATCGGAACTGGGGATTGGCGCTCCATCGCTTCCATGGGTTGAATTTTTGCGCGCCTTCGCTATTACAATGGCGAGATGCCGCACACCCACTCCAAGGCCGACGCCCAATTTGATGCCGCGCTGGAATTGCTGCGCGCCAATCACCAGCGCGTTACCGAACCTCGCAAGGCAATCATCGGCATCCTCACCAAGGAGCACGGACCCTTCACCGCGGAGGAAGTCCACAAGCGGATGAAGAAGGGCAGTTGCGACCTCGTCACCGTCTATCGCAGCCTCGCCGCGATGGAGGAAAGCAGCGTCGTGCGGCGCTGCGATTTCGGCGACGGCGCCTATCGCTACGAGATCAATACCGGTGACCATCACCACCATCATATCGTCTGCCGCGCGTGCCACACTGCGCAGACACTCGACGTCTGCGTCGCCGATGGCCTGGAGCGCATCGCCCGCCAGTTGGGTTATTCCAAGGTGACTCACCTGCTGGAAATTTTCGGCGTCTGCCCGCACTGCCAGACCGAACAGGACAAGCAACCGCGCCAGGACTGATGCCATGAACGCTCCGCAGATCATGGATTCCACATCGCCTCTTTCCCGCCGCGCTGTGCTGCGCGCCGGGGGCCTCGCGATGATTGGAACCTTGCTCGCGCGGCCCGGCTCGCTGCTGGCCAGCGCCGGTGGGACCGATGGCCTGAAGGCCGCGGCCCAGTATTCGGCGGCGCATTCCGGTTTGTCCTTCCTCGCGATGAAGGACGGTCGCGTGCTCTACGAGAATTACCCGAATGGCCACGGCGCGAACGAGGCCCACAAGATCTACAGCGGCACGAAAGGCTTTTGGATTCTCACTGCGCTGAAAGCCGTCGAGGAAGGAATCATCGATCTCGACGACCGCGTCGCCAACACGTTGCCCGAATGGAATGCCGAAGCAGGGAAGTCGCGGGTCACCCTGCGGCAGTTGCTCAGCTTTTCCAGCGGACTCGACGCCGCCAACAACCTGCACGGCGACGGCTTCGCGAATCGCGACGCCATCGCCATCCACACGCCGCTCGTCGCGCAACCGGGTTCGGCCTTTATCTACGGCCCCGCGCCGTTGCAGGTCTTTCACGAGGTCTTGAAGCGCAAGCTGGCCGGCCATGGGGAAACGCCCACGCAGTATCTCGAGCGCAAAGTTTTGCGCCCGCTCGGCCTCGGCCCGCAGCGCTATCTGGCGGACAAGGCGGGCAATCCGCTGCTCGCCACCGGTTTCATGATGAGCGCCCGCCAGTGGTCGCGCATGGGCCAGCTCATTCTCAACGGCGGCAGCCCCGTGGTGTCACCGCACACGCTGTCCATGTGCTTCCGCGGCTCGTCGGCCAATTGCGCCTTTGGCATGGGCTTCTGGAACAACGCGATGGCGGGTGATTCCGCCGGCCGCGAGCTCGACGTAGAGGACATGCTCGAGCCGAAATGGAACCGCCAAAACTGGCGCAACGTCTGCATCTGCCAGGCCGCGCCGTCCGACCTCGTGGCCTCCGTCGGTTCCGGTTACCAGCGCCTCTTCGTCATCCCGTCCCTGCACATGATCATCGTGCGGCAGGGGCAGTTCGGGCGCTTTTCCGACGCCGAGTTCCTGCGCCTCGCGCTCGGCCGGGCGTAAGGTCTTCGTGCCGGGGCTCCATTGGCTCCATTGCGGAAAACCGCTTATTAATGGCCGAAAATGTGCATTCTTTCCGGTCCGCTTTCCCGGAAAGAATTACTTCGGCGTCGCTTCGATCAGCAGCCCCTTCGGCACCTGCCACGCATAACCGAACGCAAATCCCAAATCTCCCGCCTTCGATTTCTGATAAGCGGCCGCGAGATCGGGCTGGTTGTTATGCGAGAAAAGGCCGATCGGGCCATCATACACGCCGTAGAGTTTCACATTCCACCGACGCTGATCGAACGCGCGATAGGGGATGCCGGAATCGTCCTGGACGATCAACGAGCTGTTCGCCAGGAGGAAGTTGCGGATCTTGGAGAAGCTCTCCTCGTGCATCAGGTAACTCGCTGACTTGAGCAGGCTCGCACCCGGGCCCTGCTTCTTGCAGAACGCCAGAAACGAATCGTTGCCGCCGCCATTGGATAGGTCTGTCTTGAAGTAGTACAAGGTCTGGGCCTTGCCCGAGGGGCTGTGAAAATTGATCTGCACGCTCGATCCGTTGAGGTTCACCGAATTGATGAAGCAGCCCGATTTCTCGAGGAAGACATAGAGCAGGGGCAGCGTGCCGCCGATGTAGCCGCGGGTCAGGTCCACGCGCATGTCCTTGGTGATGAAATAGTGCGTGGTCAGCATCGTATCGAGCGACTTGCGCACGTTGCTCAGGTCGGAGGCCACGTTGCCGGTCGCCATCTTCGAGATATCCGGCACGGACCCGACAGGCTCGGTGCCGCACAGAATGTAAGTCGAGGCGTTCGGGAAAAAGGTGCGCGCGTAGAGGTAATCCGGCCCGCTGAACATGTAATAGACCGTGCCGGAAACGCGCGAGATCTCGGCGTTGCCGCTGGCCCAGGAGCGCACGTGCGTGAGTTGGCGTTCGTCCATCTTCGCCCATTTCTTGTTCAGCTCCGCGGAATAGTTCGTCCACCACGATTCCTTTTGCAGTCCCTCCAGCCCGGGATCTTTCGCCGGCACACCGGCCACAAATTTTGCGAGATCATCGACCGTCGGCGCGCTCTGCGCGGCGAACGCGCCGAGGACGGAGGCCAGGACGGTGAACAGCAGGATGGGTTTCATGGTGTGGGTGTGGTGGCGGGCTTGGTGGTGGGTGATGAAGGGTCGACCTTGGGAGCTCGGGCGGTGGCGAGGATGAGCGAAGACTGGCTCGGATGCCAGCGATAGCCGAAGCCGAAGGGCAAGGCCGGCGGATGGCTGGTCTTGTAGATGGCGGCGAGATCGGGCTGGGTGTTCTTCTTGAACATGTCGATCGGGCCCGGATAGCTGCCGAAATAGCGCAGCGCCCATTTCGTCGAATTGTAATCCTTGATCGGAATGCCGGAGTCGTCCTGGACGATCATGCTGCAGTGGGTGAGCAGGAAATCGCGCGCCGTGGTAAAATTCCCCGAGTGCGGGAGGTACGAAGCCGCTTTCAAAAGGCCGCGTCCGGTCCCGAGGCTTTCGCAGAACTTGACGTAACCCGGCTGGCTCTTGATGCCTTCATTGGAGAGGTCCGTCTCGAAATAGTAGAGCGTCTGCTGTGCGCCGCTCGGGCCGAAGAAAACGATCTTCACCCCGGGCGTCGCTGCCTTGGTCGTGGAGACTGCGCCGGCCTTGTCGAGCCACACGAGTTCGACCGTGTCGATTTTGCAGCCCGCGCGCTCGAGGAACACATAGAGGATCGGCAGGGTGCCGCTGAGCGCATTCTGGCGCAGATCCACCTTCATGTCCTTGGTGATGAAGAAGGAAAAGCTCAGCACGGAGTTGAGCGATTTGCGCAGGTTGGCGAGACCGCTGGAGAGCGCGCCGGCCTGCAAGTGCTGCACGTCGGGAATGGTCCCCACCGGTTCGAGCCCGGCGAGAACGTAGCTCGAGGCGTTGGGAAAAAAGACCTGCGCGTAGAGAATGTCCGGCCCGCTGAACATGTAGAACATTGGCCCCTTGTCGGTGGCGGCGTCGGCGATGAATTCCGTGCTCCACGCGCGGATCTTCGTGAGCTGACGGGCGTCGAGTTCCTTCCACGCCTTGTCGAATTCCGTGGCGTGATCGACCCACGCCTGGTTGCGACAAAGCACGTCGAGAGGGGTATCGCGCACGGGCAGGCCGGCGAGAAAGCGGGCGGTGGTGTCCGGGGTGACGGTGTCCTGTGCGAGGGCGCACGCGGTGAGGACGAAGGTAACGAGAAGAGCCAGGGAGGGCTTCATGCGGCAGGGGCGGCGGGCGTGGGTGTCGGGTTTTTCGGGGAAAGATAATAGACGATCAGTCCAGAGGCGATCGTCGCGAGGCCGAGCAGCGAGGGATCGCGCGTCGATTTGTCCTCCAGCATGTGCCACAGCATCCAGCCGCTGACCGCGAGAAAAATGAGCGGCGTAACGGGATAGCCCCAGGCCTTGTAGGGCCGCGGCAGATTGGGCTGGCGCCAGCGCAAGACAAAGAGCCCGGCCACCGTCAGTGCCGAGCTCAGGGCGAGGGCGAATTGCACGTAATTCACCACCGTATTGAAAGACGCGCTCAAGAGCAGGAACGTGGCGACCAGCGCCTGCAACACGATCGCCGCCACGGGAATGCCGCGGGAATTCTTGCGGGCCAGCCAGCTCAGGGCGCGCAAGTCTTCGCCCATCGCCATCGTCACCCGCGGCCCGATCCACATCATGGAACTCACCGTGGAAATCAGGCCGATGCAGATGAAAATGGCCATCACCGTGCCGCCGGCTTCCCCGAACAAATGCTTCCCGGCAATGAGCGCGACCTGTTCCTTGCCGACCATCTCCGGGATGGGAGTCGAGCGCAGAAAGACCGCATTCACCGCCAGGTAAAGACCCATCACGAACAGCGTGCCGAGCCCCACCGACCACGGAATGGTGCGGGCCGGATCGCGCACCTCGCCCACGATGTAGGTCGAGGCATTCCAGCCGGAATACGAATACATGACGTAGTAGAGGCTGATCGCAAACGACGCGCTGGTGATCAATGTGCCGTCCCCGTGGGCCGGCAGGAAAGAGATCGGCTGCACCGTCTTTATACAAAAGCCGGCAATGATGATGGCCACGATCAGGGTGATCTTCAGGATGGTCGAGCCGTCCTGGAAGAAGCTGCCCAGCTTCACGTCGCGCAGCAGGACGATGGTGGTGAGCCACACGAGCAGGAGCGAAAGCGCCCGCGCATTGCAGCCCGGCCAGATATCGTGGAGATACGTGCCGAAGGGCATCGCGGCGATGGCCACCGGCGCGGCGAAGCCCACCGTGGCGGAAAGCCAGCCGGCCAGAAACCCGACCGACGGATGGTAGATGATGCCGAGGAAAATGTATTCGCCGCCGGACCGCGGCAGCGCCGCGCCGAGCTCGGCATAGGAGACCGCCCCGCACAGCGCGCAGACGCCGCCGACGAACCACAGCGCCATGATGGAGAACCCCGTGCCCAGGCCGCCGACCTGGAAACCGAGGCTCGTAAATATGCCGGTCCCCACCATGTTCGCGATGACGATACAAGTGGCGGTGAGCAGCGAGATGGATTTCACCGCGGAAGAAGTAGCGCCCGAATTCACAGAGGTGCGGAAGGACTAGGGAAAGTGCTTATAGAAGTCAAACAGTGTGAGCAAGGGGTAGTGCCCTAATTTGAATTGTTCCACACGGCGGAGGCCACGCGAATCGCGCCGAAATGTTATTCTTGTGGCTTAGGGATCAGTCCGGCCTCTGCCAGAAGCTGAAGCGCGGGGGACTTCTGGGCGCGCACGAATTGGCGCTTGGAGAACTCCACAAAGTCAGCCAGCGCATCGAAATCATCAACCGTCAGCTCTTGGCCGGTAAAAACGAGCGTGGCTTGGTTGGCCCCAAGCGGGATAGTGTATTGAGCGAGCATTTTGTGATGGTCCGGTAAATGAGTGGCAGCGGGCGCATCGATTGGCTGCGCTGGTGGATTAGATCGCTTTTCAGCTTCAATGGTTTCAGCAGGCGTAATATTCGAGGCAGGAGGAGAATTTTTAGGGTCTTTCTCCTCGGCGACCATACTAGCGTCCCCGAGCTTTGCAAATTCCACGTTCTGTTTAAACGAGTCAGCCACATTGGAAGCCGCCAATGGCGTGAATCCGTTTTGCACCAAATGGCTCATGATAACCTTCTCCTCGCAGCGATTGAATCCCTTTTCCAAGAGCTCCGAAAACACCTTAGGGTGCAACGCTGCATTTCGACGCGCCTCCATCTCCTGCTGGTCATTCATTGGGTGGATCAGTCGGACGGCCAGGTCCGATACATTAAGGCTTTCACCGCGCTTCGCATCTATCAACCCATACTGATTGAGGGTGGCAAGCGTGGTGAGGGCAGCGCCGTTCAAACCGGCATATCCAAGTTGGCGGGCAGCATTGTCCCTCCCAATAGCGGCTTTGTGAGCCGCCGAATGCAGCTTTGCAGCGAGTTCAATAGCCTCTGAAAGCGGCATTTGGGGGCAAGATGGGCTACGGCCCTTTTTAATATTTTCGCTCATGCGTGAATCATTCCCACTTATTACGTCACGCGTCAACTCCGAATCGGAATGATTAAACGCGAAAGATAACGGCGAAAATAGTTGACGAGTGAGTTAGATTGATAGAATGGTGTGGCGTTGCTGAGAAATCGGTAGCAAAAACCCCGGCCCTCGTGAGAGGGCCGGGGCTAAAGACCAAGACCTAGATGACCGAAGGTTTCGATTCCAACCCGCTCTCCAACAGCGGGGCTGTCGAAGCCGAGAAGCTTCCAAAACTTCCGATCAGGCATCCAGGCATGGGGCTAATCTGGTGATGCACAGGCGGCTTTACATCGATCTGTCGAGGGTTCAATCCCCTCTAGCTCCACCAAATTTACGTAGTACGAATATCATGGCCCGCCGCTTTGAGCAACTGATTTCTAGCCCACTGCGTAGGCCCCTCCCCGGCGGTCTTTGCGGCGTCAACAACGCTCTTGCGCTCACTCTTAGACAATCGCAGTGCAAAGCTCTTACGAACTTCATCCTTTGGTAATTTTGGGCGTCCCGCTTTCGGCATAAAATAAACGTGATACGAAAATAAATCTTGCGCAGCTCACAATATTAACGTATCACGTTAATTGCAACACCGAACTTTCTTATGGCCAACATCCTTCCGATCGAAAAACAAATCACGGTCATCGGCGCTCTCGCCGAAGGCCAGAGCATTCGGGCGATTGAGCGGTTGACCGGCATCCATCAGGATACGATCTGCCGTCTCGGCGTGCGCGTGGGGAATGCTGGCGCTCGCGTCATGGATGAGCAAATGCGCGGGTTGACCTGCAAGACGATTCAGATGGATGAGATTTGGGGATTCATCGGCAAGAAGCAGAAGAATCTCCGCAAGGGTGATGAGGCGCGCGGCTTGGGTGACGTCTGGACGTTCGTTTCAATCGACGCCGAGACGCGCATGGTGCCGAACTACTTTGTCGGCAAGCGTGATTCTTACAGCGCCAATACTTTCGTGTCCGATCTTGCCGAGCGCATCGACAGCGAGCGCGTGCAAATCTCCACCGATGCTCTCGCCGCCTACGTTGACGCGATTGAGCGCGGTTTCGGAAGCGATGCCGACTACGGCCAGATTGTAAAAACCTTTGGTAATGCCGACATCGAAGGCCAGCGCCGGTATTCCCCCGCTGAAATTGTCCGCATCCGCAAGGGCGTAGTGAGCGGTCGCCCCGAATGGAAGCACATTTCCACCAGCTACATTGAGCGCCAGAACCTCACCATGCGGATGCACATGCGCCGCCTGACCCGGTTGACCAATGCGTTTTCCAAAAAGCTTGAGAACTTCAAAGCTGCGGTCGGGCTGCACTTCGCGTATTACAACTTCGTGCGCTTCCACAAAACTCTCCGCATGACGCCAGCGATGGCGGGCGGCGTGACCAATCACGCCTGGACTATCCGCGATCTCGTGGAGGCCGCGCAGTGAGCGCGGATGCGGAGGCTATAGCGTTGGCCGTGGAGAAGGCTGCCGAGTGCCCCGCCAAGCACCTTGAGACAGTGGCCGTGGTGGACACGTTTCGAGGCCAGACCATGTGGGAGGGCGCTGTGGAGGTATTCGAGCTTGTAGGCCATCCCAAGGCGCGCCGCGCCTATGGCTGGATTGACGGCAAAGGCAAAGACCGGCGATTCACTGCCGTACTGGAGATTCCGCCGGTCAAGGACGCACTGACCGCCGTGCGCGCGGCCATCGTCAGCCAAGCGAAGAAATGAAGCCACGCCATTTTATTCCGGCCCTCTTCTTTTCCCTGCTGATCGCCTACCCACTTTCCCTTGGCCCCCTGACGTGGTTGCACGGCAAGAGACACGGACACGATGAACCGCCGCGATGGATGACCACCATCTATGCCCCGTTGGGGCCGGTCCTCGGCCACTCTCAACCGCTCATTCGCGCCTACATCTGGTACTTGTCGAAATGGACGCCGATAGAGGCCCAATGATTATGTGGAACATTCCTGAGATTTCAAATTAGGGCACTACCGAGCAAGGAAACGGAGCCCGGAGCCATTTCCTTACATTTTTCGTATTTTTCAGAGGCGTAACCGCGGAATCTCGGGCTGAATCGATGCTGCCGGCACTGTTCACGAATTTTGCGCGGCGATGAGGGGTGTAGGGCGGGTCTCCTCACGCGCCGGGGAGAGTCCGAATTATCGAGGAGGCGGGCAACATACGACGGCAGGGGCAGGCCAAAGGCCTGCAACAAGCCAGCCCATGGCAGAGCGAGCTTGGCGAGCGTCGCCCTGGGAACCGCAGCCCACGAACGACGAGCCCTGAAAGGGCGAAACAGAAGTCTGCGCGGTAGCCGACCGATCAAGCGATTGTGGCGCCCACGTTGGGGCTGGGCGCTTACTCGATGCGAGACCCAGGGCGACGCTCGTGCCTCGCTTTGCCCTGGGCTGGCTCGTGGCCGGGCCTTTGGCCCTCTGGCTCGCCTCTCACCCGGAATTATACCGCGCATGAGACGCCACTCAGCCGCTGCTTGTTTTCCCCTCGGCCAGCGACATAGTCCCGGCACCCCCATGCCCCGTCGATTGCTCCTCATTTGCCTCTTTTTGCTGGGCGCCTGCGTGGCTCCGGCGAAGGAGCCCGCCTTTGACCAGTCGCCGCACGATTACTGGCAGCGGCCCTTGGGCGACCGCTTCACGAAGCTCAAGGAAGACATCGAAGCGGGGCGTCTCGTGCTCGATGGAAGTGGCGGGGAGAAGGCCTTTTTGCTCAACCTGCTCCGCACGCTGGACGTGCCCGCAACTTCCCAGATGCTGGTTTTTTCCACGACCAGCCTGCAACTGCGCCTCATCACGCCGGCCAATCCGCGCGCCCTCTTTTTCAACGAGGACGTCTACGTCGGCTACATCCCCGGCGGGCGCATCGAGATCGTCTCGCTCGACCCAGCCTTGGGCGGCATCTTCTACATCTTCGATATCCCGCGGGGCGCCGAGTCGATCCGCCCCGAACGCTCGAATCGTTGCATGAATTGCCATGCCGCCGAGGACACGGGCAACGTCCCGGCGCTGGTCATCAAGTCGGTCATTCCGGGCATTCGCGGGGGCAGCCTCGATTCCTACCGGCACGGCGAAACCGGGCATGGGGTGCCTTTCGCCGAACGCTTCGGCGGGTGGTATCTTACCGGGGCGCAAAACTTCGCCCCGCACCTGGCCAACGTCATGGGCCAGCTTTCGCCGGAAGGGCTCACGAAGTATCCGCTGGAGCCCGGCACCCGTTTCGATTACGCGCGCTATCCGGTGGCGACCAGCGATGTCCTCCCGCAACTGCTGCACGAGCACCAGATCGGCTTTGTGAACCGCGCGATCACCGCGACGTATCACACGCGGGCGCTGCTGGAAAAAGGGTCGCTGGACGATGCGGCCATCACCGAACTGAATGCCCAGGCGCGTGAGTTCACCCGCTATCTGCTTTTCGCCGACGAAGTGCCCTTGCCGCCGGGCGGGGTGCGGGGGGAACCGGCCTTCAAGGCGGATTTCGGGCGCACCCGCCACGCTGATCCCCAAGGCGCGGCGCTCAAGGACTTCGACCTCCAGACGCGGCTGTTTCGTTACCGGTGCAGCTACATGATCTACGGCGCGGCCTTTTCCGGGTTGCCGCCGGAATTCAAGCAACGCGTCTATCGCCGCCTCGGCGAGGCTCTCGACGTCGCGCGGCCCGATGCCGAGTACGCCTACCTCCCGCCAGTGGAGAAACAGGTCGTCCGCGGCATCCTGCGAGCGACGCTCCCGGATTTACCGGCAGGCTGGTAGCCCGCCGCATGGAAGGCACGACTTCCGGGGAAGGGAATGCTGCAAAAGACTGTGAAAAGAACGCCCGCGAATCACTCGAATGACACGAATGAGAAAGATTTCATTCGTGTGATCCGTGTGATTCGCCGGCCAAAGTTCCCAATTGACCGACTTATTTCGCAGCCTCTATTCGCCCACAGCGGCATGAAATCTGTTCGAGATAGTCACCTAGTATGAACCGGGACATGCCCCAGCGATCGACTGCTTCGCGCCCGAGTTGGGTGCCCTATGGGATTCTGGCCGTCGCCCTGCTCCTGACGCTGATCGGCGCCCGGGGGATGGCGCGGCTCGAGCAGGCGAAAGAAAAGGCCCGGTTCGAGAATGCCGCCGAGCGCACGCAGCAACAATTCCAGCAAGTGATCAATGGAAACCTAATTCTGCTCGATGGCTTGCGCGGGCTGGCCGCCGCCAAACTCGGAATGGGGCCGGAGCAATTCCAAGCCTATGTGGATGCGCTGCAACTACGACAGCACTACCCCGGCGTGCAAGGCATGGGATTCGCCTGGGGCATGACCCAGGAGGGCAAAGCGGCGAACATCGAGAAGGCGAGGAAGGACAATCCCACCTTTCACATCTGGCCCGATTCCGACCGCAACGAGTTCGTTCCGATCCTTTATCTGGCCCCGGCGGATGCCCGAAACACCGCCGCGCTGGGCTACGATCTTTATTCCGATCCGACCAATCGGCCGGCCATGGAGCACGCCGCCGCCACGGGGCAAACGACGGCTTCGCCCGTTTTCGCGGCCAGTTCGCCAGCCGCCGGGAAAAAGTGGACCGGCTTCCTCCTCCTCGCGCCCGCCTACTATACCGGGCATGTCCCCCCCATCGCTGCAGAGCGGATGTCGCAACTCTACGGCTTGGTCTTCTGTTCCTTCGATCTCGAGGATTTCTTCCAGGTGTTTTCCGCGGCCCGCGCGGCGCCGGAAATCACTTTCCAGATTTTTGACGGTCGGGAGGCGGATGCCGCGCACCTCCTCTATGACTCCCGGCCTCCGGACGCTCGCGGGCCCGGGAAATACCCCGTCTTGAGCCGCACTCTGGCCGTGGCCGACCGGACCTGGACAGTCGCGTTTTCCAAGCACCAGGAGTTCATCAAGGGGTCGGGCTACGCTCTCCATCCGTTCATCGTGCTCTGCGGAACGGTGGTCAGTTTTTTGCTCTTCGGTTTGGCGTTGGCCCAGGCCAAAGGCCGCACCGCTGCGGAAGAGCACGCGGAAGTGCAGCGCCTGGCGGAAGCCCGGTTCCGCCGTTTGGTCGAACAATCCCTCGTGGGCATTTACGTCATCCAGGACGACCGATTTGCCTACGGCAATCCCAAGATGGCGGAGATCCTCGGCTGCACGCTGGAGGAACTCAGCTCCCAGCCCGTGTTTGATTTCATCGCGGAAGACAGTCGCGCGCTGGTGAAGGAGAACCTCGAAAAACGTCTACAGGGCGAAGCCGAGAGCATTCACTATATGCTCCATGGGTTGCGCAAAGACGGCAGGGTGGTCGATCTCGAAGCCCACGGCGGCCGGACCGAATACAATGGCCGGCCTGCCATTCTCGGCTGCCTCATGGACATCACGGAGCGGAAGCAGGCGGAGCAAAAGCTGCGGGCGCAACTCAGCCGGCTCGATCTGCTCAGCCGCACGACGCGCGCCATCGCCGAACGGCAGGATCTGGCCAGCATTCTTCAGGTCGTCATCCGCAGCCTGGAAGATCACCTGCCCGTGGATTTTTGCTGTGTCGGTCTTTATTCCGACGCCGACAAAACGCTGACCGTGACGGGAGTCGGTGAGCACAGCGCAGCGCTCGCGATGGAACTGGCCATGACGGAACAGGCGCGCATCGACATTGACCAGAATGGCTTGTCCCGCTGCGTGCGCGGTCAATTGGTCTACGAACCGGAACTCAGCCAGATGGCGTTTCCCTTCCCCCAACGCCTGGCCGGCGGCGGGCTGCAGTCCATGGTGGCGGCCCCGTTGCTGGTCGAGAGCAAAGTCTTCGGCGTGCTCATCGCGGCCCGCCGGGCGGCGCAGGGTTTCAGCAGCGGGGAGTGTGAGTTCCTGCGGCAGTTGAGTGAGCACGTCGCGCTCGCCTCGCACCAGGCGCAGCTCTATCGGGAATTGCAGCAGGCCTACGACGAATTGCGCCAGACGCAGCAGGTGGTGATGCAACAGGAACGCTTGCGCGCGCTCGGCGAGATGGCCAGCGGCATCGCCCACGATATCAACAACGCCATCTCCCCGGTGGTGCTCTATACGGAATCGTTGCTGGAGAAGGAGCCGAACCTCAGCGAGCGGGCGCGCGACAATCTGCAAACCATCCGGCAGTCCATCCAAGGCGTGGCGGAGACGGTGGCCCGCATGCGGGAGTTTTCCCGCCCCCGGGAACCGCAGTTGACGCTGGTGCCGGTGGATTTGAATCGACTCGTGCCACAAGTCGTGGACCTCACCCGCGCCCGCTGGAGTGTCGTGCCGCAAGAGCAGGGGATCGTGATTGCATTGCGGACCGAGCTGGCCGGGGAGTTGCCGGCCGTGATGGGGGCGGAGAGCGAAATCCGGGATGCGCTCACCAATCTCATCTTCAACGCCGTGGATGCCATGCCCGGCGGCGGAACGCTGACCTTGCGCACCGGAACGGCGGAGGAAGCGTCGGGTCCGGTGGGGTTCCTGCAACGGGTTTACGTGGAGGCGGCCGACACGGGCGCTGGCATGGATGAGGACACCCGGCGTCGCTGTCTGGAGCCGTTCTTTACCACGAAAGGCGAGCGGGGCACGGGCCTCGGCCTGGCCATGGTCTACGGAATGGCGAAACGGCACGGGGGAGATGTGCGGATCGAAAGTGCGATCGGCCAGGGGACCACGGTGCGCTTGAGTTTTCCGGTCCCCAGCGAGGCTTCTGCCGAAATAGTCCATTCTTCTGGGATCAGTGTGGTGCCTTCGCGGCTGCGCATCCTGGTCGTGGACGACGATCCAGTGGTTTTGCATTCGCTCCGCCAGACGTTGGAATCCGATGGCCACGTGGTCGTGACGGCGAACGATGGCCAGAAAGGCCTCGATGCGTTTCGCCAGGCGCAGGAGAGCGGGGAATCGTTCGCGGTGGTGATTACGGACCTGGGCATGCCGCGCGTGGATGGGCGCCAGGTCGCCAGCGAAATCAAGGCTGGGTCGCCATCCACCCCGGTGATTCTGCATACCGGCTGGGGCGAGCGGCTGGTGGCGGAAGGTCAGGTTTCGCCGCATGTGGACTATGTCCTCAGCAAGCCGCCCAAGCTGCACGAACTGCGCGCGGCTCTCGCGCATTGCTGTCCGCCCGCGAAGGCTTGAGTCGCGTCGGGAATAAGACGACAACGATGTCCATGGCAGCTCCCCCAACGGCTCGGATCCTCATCGTGGATGATGAAGCACCCCAAATGAAGGCGCTTTGTGAGACGTTGCGGGATCATGATTACGAGACGGTGGGATTTACCACGGGCCAGGCCGCTCTGGTGGCTTTGCGGGAAACGAAGTTCGATTTGCTCCTCACCGATTTGATGATGCCCGGGATGGACGGCATCGCGCTGCTGCGGGCGGCGCGGGAAACGGATCCCCATCTGGTAGGCATCCTGATGACCGGCGCGGGCAGCATCGCCACGGCCGTGGAGGCGATGAAGGCGGGAGCGCTCGACTATATTCTCAAGCCTTTCGAGCTGAGAGTGATTTTGCCGGTGCTCTCCCGCGCGCTGGCTATGCGCCGGCTCCGGCTGGAAAACGCCGAGTTGGAAAAACGGGTGCGCGAACGCACCGCCGAACTGGAGGTGGCGAACAAGGAACTGGAGGCGTTCTCCTATTCCGTTTCCCACGACTTGCGCGCCCCGCTGCGGGCCATCGACGGCTTTTCGAGTATCCTCGACCGGGATTTCCGACATGGCATGCCGGACGAAGCGGGCCGCCTTTTGGATAGGGTGACGACGAGCGCGCGTCGCATGGGCCAGTTGATCGACGATCTTCTGCGCTTTTCACGGCTCGGCCGGCAGGCGCTGGCCAGGCGCCCCGTGAATACTTCCAACCTCGTGCAGGCCGTTCTGCAAGATCTGCGCAAACTCCAGGGCGACCGGAATATCGAAGTGGATGTGGGGGATCTGCCGGAATGCGTCGGCGATCCGTCCTTACTTCAACAGGTGTTTTACAACTTGCTAGCCAATGCCTTCAAATACACCTCCCGAAAAAAGGAGGCGAAAGTAAATGTCGGCCATCGGATGGAAAACGGCGAAGGCGTCTTTTTTATTCAGGACAATGGGGCGGGATTCGACATGCAATACGTCGACAAGCTCTTCGGCGTCTTTCAGCGGCTGCACCGGGACGAGCAGTTCGAGGGCACGGGCGTGGGCTTGTCCATCGTGCAACGTATTGTCCATCGCCACGGAGGGCGCGTCTGGGCGGAAGGCGAACTGGACTGCGGGGCGACCTTCTCCTTTACGCTCCCGCCCCCGGATTTGCCCGCATCGCCCTGAACGGCCTTCCAACACTGTAACCGTCGGTGAGTGGTAGTTTTCTGGAATAAAAAAAGCGCCTCCCACTCATCGCAGGAGGCGCTTGGAATGAGAACGGTCGAGGCTTACTTCTCGAGCGGCGCACCGGCATCCTTCCAACCGGAGATGCCGGCGGAGAGGTGCTTGATGTTGGTGTAGCCGAGTTCCTTGGCCACCTTGGCGGCAGCCGAGTAGGCGTTGCAGGTCGGGCCGCCGCAATAGGCGACGACGAGCGCGCTCTTGTCGGAGGGCAGCTTGCCGGCGAGGGCGGCTTTCTGCGACTGGAAGTCGATGGCGCCCGGGATGTGGCCGGAAGCGAACGAGTCGGAGCCGTTGGCATCGATCAGGGTGACCTTCTTGTCCGCGATGGCGGACTTGAGTTCCGTGATGCTGATGTCGGGATATTCGCCGGCATGGAGTGCGACGGCACCGAAGACAACGGCGAGGAGGGTGAGGAATTTCTTCATGTGGTGGATGGTTTTGGTTTTGGATGTGTCCGCCTCCACCGCAGGAAGGCGGCGAAGCGACCCGCGAGCCTTCCCCATCCGGATGCAGGAGCCCCGGAAGGCGAAGAAACCCACGAATTTGGTTACGGACGTTGCAACGCTATGGATGACCCGAAGTTTCGCAACTTCTTAGTTTCCCGCGGGCAGCTCCTTGATGCGGATGTGCCGGTATTCCATCTGGTCACGGTCGGCTTCGAGGCCGATGGGGCCGGTTGGGGGGAGCTTGAGCGCCTCTTCCAGCACTTCGCCGTTGCAGGTGCAATGGGCGACGTTGTCCTTCACCACCACCTCGATTTCGTTCCATTCCTGTGGCTTGTACTTGGTGAGGGTCTTGTAGGGGCCGGCCACCAGGTAGTCGCGGCACTGGAGCTGGGGCTTGCGTAGAAAGATGCCGCTATCCGCGTTCACTACCGCGCGGAATTCGATGCGCAGGATGAAATCCTTCGGGAACTCCTGCGCCGTCCAGAACTGGCGCAAGCGTGGGCCCTTGGCGGCGTCATGCGGGTGGACGGTGAGAATACCGTCCTTGCCGGAATAGCGGCCATCCGTTGCCTCGGTCTTGCCGTCGAGGACATTGGCCGGCTCGTCCAGATAATGCCAGCCGGTGAGGTCCTTGCCGTTGAACAGACTCACAAAGCCCGCTTCGGGCTTCCAGTCGTCGGCGAGCAGAGCAAGAGGGAAGAGCAGGATGGCAAAGAGCGGGGGGAGGAATTTCATGGGGAGGGAGTTTTGTGAGGGCGGGTGGGGAGAGGCAAGGGGAAAGGATGAAGGGACAGGGTGCTGCGCGATTTTTTCTTCCGCCTTCATCCTTCCGCCTTCATCCTTTCCCCATGTCTTCCCCCCGCATTCGCACGACGACCGTCGGCTCGTATCCGCTGCCCGAGTGGCTGGCGGCGCTGCCCAGTGAACAGGCCCGGCTCGATGCCACGCGCGTCATCTTTGGCATTCAACACCAGGCCGGGATCGATCTCCCGACGGATGGCGAGCTCTACCGCTTCGACACCAATCACCCGGATACCAATGGGATGATCGACTACTTCGTGCGTCCGCTGGGCGGGATCAACGCGGCGGTTGGGGTCACGGCCTGGCGGCGCTTTTCCGGCACGGCCAATATGGGCTTCCGCCGCAAGCCGGCGGGGGTGGTCACCGGCCCGGTCACGGAGGGCTCGCTGAATCTCTTTGCGGATTGCGCCCTCGCGGCCTCGGTTGCGCCAGGGCCGTTCAAGTTCACCGTCACCAGCCCCTACATGCTCGCGCGGACGCTGCTCGATGAGCACTACCACAATTTCGAGCGCCTCACCCTTGCGCTGGCCGACCTCCTCGCCGAGCAGGTGCGCGAACTGCCCTGCGCCTGCGTGCAAGTCGACGAGGCGAATGTCACCGGCAACCCCGAGGACGCCGATCTCGCCGCGGAGGCGATCAATCGCGTGCTCGACGCCGTGCCGGTCGAGCGCGCCGTGCACTTCTGCTTCGGCAACTACGGCGGACAGACCATCCAGAAAGGCGAGTGGAAGAAGCTCACCGGCTTCCTTTCCAAGCTGCACACGAACCATCTTGTTTTGGAAATCGCCCACCGCCCGCCGGACGACCTCGAAGCCCTGCGCGACGTCGACCCGCGCATCAGCCTCGGGATGGGCGTGATCGACGTGAAGGTCAACCACATCGAAACCGCCGACGAAGTCGCGCGCCGCCTCGAAGCCGCCGAGAAAGCCCTCGGCGCCGGTCGCATCGGCTGGGCGCATCCGGATTGCGGTTTCTGGATGCTCAAGCGTAGCGTCGCGGACCGCAAGATGGAGGCCTTGGTCAAGGGACGGGACCTTTACCTCGCGCGGTAGCAATACTACGTGTAGCGCGCCAATTCTTTCGTCATGTAGGCGACGGAGAAGTCGATGAAGGCGCTCACTCGGGCGGGCAAGAGGCGTTGTCCGGCGTAGACAACGTGCAGCGGGACGTCCTTCGCTTTCCACTGCGGGAGCACGCGCACCAGTCGCCGGGCGCGCAGGTCTTCGGCGATGAGCCAATCCGGGAGAACGGCGAGTCCCAGACCGGTGAGGGCGGCTTCGCGGATGCTCGTCAAGCCTTCCGAAATCAGGATAGGCGAGATGCGGAGGGTCTGTTCGGTGTCGCGGCGGGAGAAAAGCGTGACCTCCTTCGAGCTCCAGAATTGAAAGCCGCTGATCGAAACCCAGGGCCAGGATTTCAAGTCGTCCGGCTTTTTGGCGAGGGGATATTTTTTCACCAGCGAAGGCGCCGCGGCGAGATGGAGAACGATGGCGCCGGCGGGCCGGGCCACGACGCTTTCATCGGCAATTTTGCCGGGCAGGATGCCGATGTCGCAACCCTCGCGTAGCATGTGCAACGGACGATTGGTGAGCGCCAGTTCCACCGTGACCTTGGGATGGAGCTGCAAAAAGCTGCTGACCATCGGCGTGACCGTCCATTGGCCCCAGTCGATCGTGGCAAACAAACGCAGGTGGCCGCTCAACTCCATTTGATCCTCGCGCAGACGCAGGTCCGCCTCGTCGGCGTGGGCGAGCAGGTTCCGGGCATCCGTCAGCAAACGCTGGCCGGTCGGGGTGACGCACATCGCGTGGGTATCGCGCCGCAAGAGGGCCACGCCGCTGTGTTCCTCCAATGCGCGCAACTGGCGGCTCAACGTCGGTTGGGAAACCTTCAAGCGCCGCGCGCCCGCGGAAATGCTGCCGCACTCGACGATGCAGACGAAAGCGCGGAGCAGGGAGAGATCCTCGAACGCGGTCATGCAGTTTGTGAATAGCTGATATTGGCAATCGACGGCTACTCGGCAGGCAACGGCCGGCGAATGATGGCGCCGCTATGAATACCAATTCTTCCATCAAAAAAAGCAACGGGAACAGCATGAAAATCGTGGTCATCGGCGGCAGCGGGCTGATCGGCAAAAAGGTCGTAAAGAACCTGCGTCAGCAGGGCTACGAAGTTTTGGCGGCATCCCCGTCCTCGGGCGTCAATACGGTGACGGGCGAGGGATTGTCGGAAGCGCTGGCCGGCGCGCAGGTCGTCGTCGATGTCGCGAATGCTCCGGTGTGGGAGGACAAGGCCGTCCTGGAATTCTTCGAGAAGTCCGGCCGCAACCTTCTGGCCGCGGAAGCCACCGCCGGTGTCGGGCATCACGTGGCGCTGTCGGTCGTCGGCACCGAGCGCCTGCTCGAGAGCGGCTACTTCCGCGCAAAGATGGCCCAGGAAACCCTGATCAAGGCTTCGCCGATTCCCTACACCATCGTCCGCGCCACGCAGTTCTTCGAGTTCGTGGGCGGCATCGCCCAATCCGCGACCGAGGGGCAGACGGTGCGGCTGCCGCCGGCGCTCTACCAGCCGATGGCGTCGGAGGACGTCGCCGCTGCGGTGGCGGAAGCCGCCGTCGCCCAGCCTGTGAACGGCATGATCGAGGTGGCGGGCCCTGAGTCGATCGGCCTGGACGAAAGCGCCCGGATGTACCTGAGCGCAAACCACGACGCGCGGACGGTGACCACGGACGCCAACGCAAAATACTACGGCGTCGCGGTTGACGATCAGAGCCTGAGGCCCGGCGATCACCCGCGCCTCGGCGCGACCCGTTTTGAAGACTGGCTCAAGACCGCGAACTAACACTCCAAAGGAACAAACTCATGAACACAAAAACAGAATTTCCAAGCGCAACCACCCTGGCACCACGCGCCCGCTGGAGGAACGTGACGCTACTCCACCGTATCCTCTTGCTTTCGTGCGCGGTCGTGAGCGCCTCCGCCGCCGAACCGATGGCCCAGGTCAAGACCTTGATGACGAAGCCCCTGCCCAATATCGCGGGCAAGGAAGCCACCATGCTTTTGGTGACTTATCCTCCGGGTCCAAGGACCACGCCCATCGCCACAATGCGAATGCCTTTGTCTATGTGCTCGAGGGCTCGATCGTGATGCAGATGAAAGGGAACCCGAAGGTGACGCTTCATCCGGGGCAGACGTTCTACGAAGGTCCCAAGGGCGTTCATCTGGTGGGGGAAAACGCCAGCAAGACGAGGCCGGCCAAGTTTCTGGTGCTCCTGGTCAAGGACAGGGGTGCGCCGATCTTGGTGCCGGTGAAAAATTAGCCGTTCCGGGAAATCGACCGTGGCGGCGGCGGCGTCGACGCTGCCGGTAGGCGACCTACTTGTTCGCTTCGTCCGCCGCCGCCTTGGCCTTGTCCAGCATGCGGCGATAGGTCTCGTTGTTGACCTTGGACTCATCGATGCGGTTCAACTCGGCGCGCGCTTCGGCGGTTTTGCCCTGGCGGCGCAGGATGTCAGCGATGGCGACGGCCGCGGTACATTGCTTGAAGACGTTCGAGGTGTCATACACTTGGCGATAGGCGGCCATGGCTTTCGTGTCGTCCTGCAGAAGGTCGTGATAGGTCGCGCCCAGCGTAAGGAGGGTTTCTCCCTTGAGGTTTGGATCGGTGAGATACGATGCAGCGAGGAGGAGATCCCGCGCGGCCCGGGCGCCGTCCCTGGCCAGGTACCCAGCCCGGCCACGGGCGGCGGCGGCATCGCCGATTTTCCAGAAGGGCCATTTCGAAATATCTTCGGCTCCAAACTGCTGGATGGCTTGCGCCGCTTTGGATTGATCGAGCAGATTCTGCATCTGCACCGTCTTTTTCACCGCGTCGATGGGAATGCGCGCGGCGAGATCATCCGCGACGGCAAACCTCCCCAGGCGGCCGGCGATGGCGGCGGCCAGTTCGAGCCCGTGCGATTGCTGCAGCGGAGTGGTTTTTCCTGAGGCGGCTGCGGTGTAGGCGGCGAGCGCTTCCTCGCGGTGGCCCGTGCGCGTGAGTTCCGAGGCTTTGCGCATCGCTTCCAGAAAATCATCGTCTGGTGCAGCCGCCTCGAATTGATGCGACAGGCCGTCGTAGAAGGTCGCAAATTTCATGGCGTGGTGAAAATCAGCCGCGCCTGTCGGGGAGAATGCGCTGTATTCCGCGCCATCGTCGCGGAGGCGCTGGCGGCAGATATTGATATGCCAGGGCAGACTGACCGTAGGCTTGTGCCCGATGATCTGGTGCAGCGGATCGTTCTCGTCCTCGGTGATGGGCAGCCGCACTTCGATGTCCCAATGGTCGTCCTCGATATGGGTGGCGATTTCGGCATTGGAATCCCAGGTGAACCACTTGTCCCTCGTCGCGGACCGGTCGAGATCGGTGATCATGCCATTCGGGCTGATGGCGATCTGATAGTAGGAATGGGATTCCGTTTCGATGAGCAGTTCCACGGCGTCGCCATACCAGAGCGAGCTGTCGTCCTTGCGTGTGGCGCCGATAGGGAGTTTCTCGCCGCGTCGCTCTTCGCAGCGGATGCCGAAGTAGAGATCGTGCCCGATCCAAAACGACTTTACGGTCGTGCCGAGGGCAGGCGGCCGGCCGGTTTCCAACTCACGGAGCTTGACGGTGGAAGCGGCCGGGCATTTTGTCCACGCCTCCTCGTCGAGCTTGCCGTCGATGGTGATTTTCCCGCTGGGGTCTTGAACGAGACGCAGCACGGGCACGGGGCCGCGGAGACGGCCGAGTTGCTGCGATTTGTTGCGCAGGCCTTTCAGATAATCATCGAGGAGCGCGAGGCGCTGGGCGTAGACCCCATCCGCTTTCGCTTTGGCCTTCTCAAAAAGGGCCAGGGCGGTGTCGGCCTTGTCTTTCTCCTTTTCCATGGCCTGCCAGTTTCCCTCGCAATAGTCGAAGAAGGCATTCATCTCCGCTTCGGCGGGCCCGCAGAAGAGCCGCACGTATTCGCGAAACATGGCGTCCACATCCGCATTCCTGCCGCCCCAGTACATGCGGGTGGTGAAATAGATCAGGAAGTGATTCAGCCCGGCGCCCTTTTTCTCAAAATCCACCGGCACACTGAGCCAGATGTCCTCGCCCTGCGATGTTCCTTTCGTCGCGTTGATGCTGGCCCCCAAGGTGTGCGGCGTGAATGACGGCAAGTACCAACCGCGATCGGTGAATGGGTAGTTTTCGAAGATCAGGACCGGGTTGTCCGTCTTCGCCTGCCAGCTTTCGCGGAACTTGCGCAGCTCTTCCATTTCCTCGGGCCGGGTGCTGGTGAGTCGGCGGCCGCCCACGATGCCGACGACGACGTTTGGCTCGAGCTTTGGTATCCCCAGCGGCGGCAGCGAATAGATTCCGTAGGCGCAGTTCAGGACTTTTTTGTCCGGGTGTGTCTGGCGCACTTCCCGGGCGACGCGATTCACAAAGCCCCAGATGTAATCCGAGGCGAGTCCGCGATTCTCGCGTTCCGGCGAATCCTTGCCTGTGCAGAGGGGACACTGGCAGATGGCGGTGTAGCCATCGGGAGGCATGATGGACACGACGTCCATTTTGAAATGATCGAATTGGGCGCGCACGTTGCGCACGGTTTCGGCGATGAGTTCTTCGTTCGAGTAGCAGAGGTGGTTGTTGGCCCCCCGCTTGAAAGTTCGCTTTCCGCCCACCTGGGCGAACCAATCGGGATGCTGGGCGAAGACCTCGTCGCGGTCCGTCATCTCCGCCATGCCGTGGGCGATGCTGAAGCCATAGGGATGGCGCACACCGAGCCGCATTGCCCACTGCGCCAGGTCTGCCCCATGAACGCCGAAGGTGATGTTCACCTGGCGGATGGGAAAATCGGGCCGCACGGTTTCGTCGACCTTGGGCAGGGCGATCGTCTTCAGCGACGGCATCACTTCGCCCAGGTTGCCCGGCATGTACCAGCGCGCGCCGAGCTTCATCACGAAACCGCACACCGCGTTGAACGAGCCGCGCTCGTCCTGGCTCCAGAGGTAGAGAGGCGGCCGTTTACCACCCGGCGCCCGCTCGGCGTCGGGCAATCCCGTGGCGGCGGGCACGCCGAAGCGATCTTTGTAAATCAGGCGGTTCGGTAGGCCCCACAAGGCACCGGTCATGTGATCCCATTCCGATTGCGACTGGCCGCTGGTGAGGTCGGCGTTGCCCTTGGCCCATGGCTCGACGGGCGTGAACTCCGTGTCCTCGCCGAGGAGGGCCAGCCAATCGGCCCCGGAGACGATGCGATAAGCCCCGTCCTTCAGCCTGTCGGCCGTGATACCAAGCTGATCGGTGTAATTGCTCCGCCCGACGAACACGTGCACCGCCTGGGTGCTGGGACTGGTGACAATCGGCAGATGCGCACCGCTGATTTTTTCCATGTCGTTCTGCAACTCCTGCGCAGCGAGTCGCACGGTGCGGGTTGGCTTTTCCGCGATCACGATTTCGGAACGCGGCCGGCCGTCTTCCACGAGGAAAACATCGGCGGCGCGCAGCGCCGAAAGCGATGTCAGCAGCAGCGTGGCGAGAACTCGTAGCGTGTGATTCATTTCGGGGGATGGCAGATGCGCTGACGAAATAGTAAATCTGCGGCACTCACGCCTGCTTAGTGAACAAAAAGCGAGGTCGCGAACAGGACGCTTTTGATTCGCCAAGTGTCGAGGGGGGCGGGATATAGTCACCCGGCTTTGACACCTCCGGATACTGATCACTACGCGACTCTCGGCCTCGATCGTCGCTGCACGCTCGCGCAAATTCGCGCTGCCTATCGGTTGCTCGCCAAGCGGCACCATCCCGACGTCAATGGAGGATCCGCACAAGCCACCGAACGCGCCAAGGCCCTCAACGCCGCGCACGATGTCCTGTCCGATCCGGCGCGGCGCCGGGCGTATGACCGGGAACTCGCGGAGCGTGAGGCGGTGACACGGTCGCCCGTCGGCGCGCAAAAGATCGAGCGCAATATTTCCCAGGACGCGAATTTGCGGATCGAAGACTTCCTGCGCGGAACGACCCTGAGCGTGCGGGTGAACGATCCGGCGAATCCAGATGGCCCGGAGATCTACAGCCTCCTCGTTCCGCCCGAGACCGCGCCGGGGACCCGTTTTCGGCTGCCGCGCAGCGGAGCTTTCGCGGGCGGATTCGTTCAGGTGCGCGTCAAGGCGCTGCCCGGTTTCCGTTTCAAGGCGCGGGGATCGGACCTGCGCTGCGATCTGCGCATCCAGGCGCGCCGCGCGGAGCAAGGCGGCACCGAAATGATGGCGGGTCCTACGGGTGCGCCGCTCCGGGTATCCATCCCTGCTGGCATCGGTCGCGGCGCCGTTTTGCGCATTCCCGGGGAGGGCCTGCCCAAGCCGCGCGGCGGTCGAGGCGATTTGCTGGTGCGGATCATGTATCGTCCCGAGGTCCGCATCTCGCGATCCATGGGGCGCTGAGCCCGCATCACTTCATGACAGACCCGATCCGTAACTTACCCTCGCCAGCAGGCTGGAATCTCGACTCCTCGTATGGCCGGCTGCCGACGGCGTTTTACGCCCGGGCCGCCCCGACGCCGGTGAGCGAGCCCAGGATGGCGGTCCTGAATCGTCCGCTGGCGGAATCGCTGGGGCTGGATGCGGACCAGATCGATGACCCGGCCATCTTCGCCGGCAACACGCTGCCGCCCGGCGTGCAACCGCTGGCGCAGGCTTATGCCGGGCATCAGTACGGGAACTTCACCATGCTGGGAGATGGCCGGGCAATTCTCCTCGGTGAGCAGGTGACTCCCGAGGGCGGACTCTTCGACATCCAGCTCAAGGGTTCGGGACCGACACCGTTCTCGCGACGCGGTGATGGCCGGGCGGCGCTCGGACCGATGCTGCGGGAATACATCATCAGCGAGGCCATGCATGCGCTGGGCATTCCGACGACCCGCAGCCTCGCGGTCGTGACGACGGGAGAGCCGGTATTCCGCGAGACACCACTGCCGGGCGCCGTGCTCACGCGGGTCGCGTCGAGTCACATCCGGGTGGGGACGTTTCAATACGCGGCCGCCCGTGGAGAAAAGATGCTGCTCCAAGCCCTCGCGGATTACACGTTGCACCGTCACTACCCGGAAGCCGCGGCGGCCCAACATCCCTGCTTCGCCGTGCTCGAAGCGGCGATCGCCCGGCAGGCGGCGCTCCTCGCGCGCTGGCAGCTCGTGGGCTTCGTCCACGGCGTGATGAATACCGACAACATGGCGCTCTCCGGCGAGACGATCGATTACGGCCCGTGCGCCTTCATGGATGCCTATGACCCAGCCACGGTCTTCAGCTCCATCGACCGCTACGGGCGCTACGCTTACGGTCAGCAGCCGGAAATCGCGCAGTGGAATCTGGCCCGGCTGGCCGAGGCCCTCCTGCCACTGCTGCCCGGAGACGAACCGCAGGCGGTCGAGATGGCCAATGGGGCGATCGAAGGTTTCGAGATTCACTTCCAGCGCCACTGGCTCGCGGGCATGAGATCCAAGCTCGGCCTTTTCAACGAGGAGAGTGATGACGCCGCCTTGATCCAGTCGCTGCTCGGCTGGATGCAGCAGACGAAGGCGGACTTTACGAATACCTTCCGCGGCCTGGGCGATGCTTCCTCGTCCGCCCTTTTTCCGGACGCCGCCGGGAACGAATGGCACCAGCGCTGGCAAAGCCGATTGAGCCGGCAGCCGCAGTCGGCAGGGGAAGCGGCCGAACTGATGCGGCGCCACAATCCCGCCATCATACCGCGCAATCACAAGGTCGAGGAAGCGCTGGCGGCAGCGGTCGAAAAAGGTGACTTGGGGGTGATGCAGCGACTGCTGGCCGCCCTGGCGCAGCCCTACGATGCAGCCCCACGGCAGGCCGAATACCGTCTGCCGTCTGGCTCGGGGTCCTACCGGACATTTTGCGGCACGTAAGGGAGTGTGCAGAGCATCGGAAATCGGACAATCCGCCGCCGGAAGACAGCAGCGGATGGGCTCCAGTCGGGCCGTGGACTCACGCCGGAAGCAGACTGGCGCAAGCATTTTCCGGGCGTGCCAGTCGCACCGCCCGCACCTGCCGCTCCTGCTCCCGTGGTGACCGCGCCGACGGTGAACAAGAGCCAGATCACGACACCAACCGTGAACACTCCGGTCAACGCCACGCCTGCGACCAAAGCCGCGGTGGCAAACCAGGCCGGCGCACTTCAGCAAGCCGCCGGGGTCGCTCTGCGCGAGAACAATGCCGCAGTTGACCAGGCGACCCGAGAGAACGCTCAGGGCGTTTCGGCGCAAAAGTCCGACGTTGCGAAGGCAACGCCGAATATCGCTGCGGGTAATCAGGCCGTTGTCTCGAACGATCGCGCGGCCGAGAAGGTGATGCCATCCCTCGGCGACACGCGCCGCAATGCGTTCGGCGGAACGGAGACCTTGATGCCTTCGCAGAGCGGCCCGCGCTGGGTCGGGTCGACCACGGGCGCGCCTCCCGCTACCAACTTTCGCCCGGGCGACTCGGGCACGAACTCGCTGGCCGATCACGTGCAGGTGCATGCGAAGCCGCTCGCCGCTCCGGTCACTGGACCCGGCGGCAATAAGTCGACCGACGCGGCCAACCTCGCCGCGAACAAGGCAATGTATACGCCTGGCGGAATGAGTGCTGGAGGCTCGAAGGCCGATCCGCTCCAGTCGGAATCGATTCAGCACGCGCTCGACAACGCCGCCGGCACTGACCCGGAAAAGATCGCGAGTGCAGCAGGGACGGGCAAAACGGTGCAGACGGCTTTCGGCCCCGTTGCATCCCGAGATGCTTCGCAAGATCATCAAAATGCTGAAATGGCAAAGGCGCAGGCGACTCCCGGGATTCCTGGCATTCCCGAGACGCAAGGCGCGAGCAACGTGGCGAAAGTGAATCCACCGGTTCCCGCGAGCCCCGCGACTACGCCTCCGACTGGTGCTGATATCGGGAATGCGGCTCAGGTCGCCGCGCAAGGCACTGGAGCGGCCATCCGCGGGGTTGGCGATAGCGTTGGAGGCGGTCTAAGCGCGGTGGCTCAAGGTGCGCGCACGGCGTTCGGGAGCATGGTCGATACCGCAAAAAGTGCCGTGGGAGCCGTTGCGCAAGGCGCGAGCAACGTGGCTGATGACCTTCTGAAAAAGGGGCGCACAGCTTTCGGTGATTTGGTTCAGCCGTTGAAGGACGCGATCTCCACGCGGGCGGATGCAGGCAACGACACGCCGAATCTGGCCGGCGGATACATGCCAAATTCCACCACTTGGGATGCTACGGGCGAGAGCGGAAACGACAGAGCTGGTGACGCAGCTTTGGTGTCCAACATGAAGGCCGCGATGATTGCTCAGAAGAACGACAACGCCAGTGCGGTCGCTGAAGAGCGAGGCAATATGAGAGCTGCGGGATTCGGCAACGAGCAGGTCACCTCGCCCCTGCGAGCCACCGAAGTCTTGAACCTGCAGAGTGGCGCTCAAACGGTGCTGCCGGGCGATCGCATGCCCGGCGATCGAACGGCTTTTGGCGTTCCAAATTACGCCTCTGGAATCAAGCCTGCGATGGCGCGCGAAAAGGCTGCAATCCAGCACGGAGTTGGCGGGGCGCGACCGGGCGACAAGCCAGAGGCGGTGCAATTTCCAGGCATCGGGCCAGCCGTCATCAATAGCGGTGAAAAAGTGGTGCAAACTGCCGCCGGGCAGCCAGCCGTTTTGAATCGGGACATGATGAAGAAGGGCCGCAGCGCTTTTGGCGACTTGAATCAGCCGCTCAAGCGCGCTGTGAAGAGCCAGCCAAAGCGGGCAGACCTCGTGCATACGTCGCGCTGGAATTGAGCACTTGAAATTATGACCCCTGCGTATCAGGCCGTGAGCATTGGTTCTGTTTATTGAGATGGGCTGCCTAAGTTATTTTTACCCATGAGCCAAATGTCGAACGGCTTCAACGATGAAGAGGACGACAGCGAGCGCTTGCCGCTGGCTTCGGAGGACCGCGGTTCGGAGAGTCTCGAGAGTCCTGCTTTTCAGCAGGCCAAAGCCGACACGACCGTAGCGGACGCAGCGGCAGCCTCGGAAGCGATCGAGCCGGCGACCGATTCGGGCGGTACCGCGGCCGAGACTGAGACAAGTGCGCCCGCGGAGGAATCGACGCCAGCGGAAACCAGCCCGGCCGCTGAAACTCCAGCCGCGCCCCAAGCCTCTCCGCGCCCGGTAAAGCAGCGCGTTGGCAGCCTGTCCGATCTTCTCCCGGCGTCGCCCTACCCCGAGGGTTACGCGCCGCGCAACGAATACGCGGCGCAGTTCGCGGCCGATGAGGAACGCCGGGCCCGGGACAATGAGGCATCGGCGCATCGCCTCGCCCGTGAGATCAATACCTCGGACCCGTATCAGGCTGAGGACGACGGTCGCTGGGTGCGTCGCACTGCCGATCCGCTCACCGGCGACATTCACGAGGTCGATTTGCTTGCGTCCGGTCAAGGCAAGGTCGACCACGCGACCGGCAACATCCTCGTCAAGACGAGCGCCGGGCCCGTGGTCATCGGGCAAGATCCGCAGGTCACCGCTCTAGCTCAGCTTTTGCAGCAACGCCGGCTGATGAGGAGCGACGCTGACCAGTTTAAGACGAGCATCGCCACCACGAAGGCGAACATGAACGAGATCGACGCGCAGATGCAGGCGTTCGGTCCGTTGCCGGATGCCTTGCAGAAGCGGATGACCAGCGCCCAAGCAAACGCGTCGCTCAATCCGAACGACGATAAGTATAAAGAGAAGCTGGTCGAAGCGCAGCAGGCTCTCAGCACCTGGCGCGCGGCGAATCCGAATTATGAGTTTCTGGATCGTCAACGCGATCAATTGGACGCGTCTGTGCGGCAGCAAACCCAGTCGTTTCAAGACAGCCAGCGGACTCTCAATGAGAACCTCGCGAACATGGCGTACGTTCGGGCCGTCGGCCATCTGCCGCCGGCGAACGCGGCGATTTCCACGGCTGCGGACGATGTTCCACTGGCGAAGATTCAGAGCCGCGCGGCTGAGATCATCGCCGGGCAGCAAGGCTTGTCGAACGTAGATGCGATGGCGCAAGCGACGCGCGAGGCGCAGCAGGCCGGTGCGAAGACCATCGGCGGAGTCGACGTCGGCGCCACGTTGAAGAACCTAGCTCCTGCTGCTCCGCCACCGGCGACGGAGAAGCCGCAAGGATTCTGGAGCGCCCTCGGCTCAACGTTGTGGCATGGCTGGAAATCTCCCGAGGCCGCCGGTCCAGTTCCAGGAGCGGACATGAGCCCGGATCAACTGCGGCAAGCCGTGACGTCGGGCGCATTGACCCGAGAACAAGCGGCCGCGGCGATCAACACGCAGACCGCCAAGGCGCAATCTGCCGCCGACGTGCGCGACAATGGGGTGAATCCTTTCCTTGATTTCGGGACGCGATTGCTGGCGGCGAATTCCCAGACTCTCAATCGAGCGGCCGAGGGCGTGAGCCGCGTGCTTGCGCAAAATCCAACCGCTGTCGGCTTTCTCGCGCCCGCACTCGGCGCCTTGCCGAAAGACGTTCCGAAGAAGGTTCTCGATTCTTCAACGGACTGGTTCAAGCAGAATGCCGACGGGATGAAGGCACTGGCGTCCGGTAAATGGGGCACGGTCAACCCGGCCTACAATAACTCGGTCGAAGGCGCCGTTGCCGAAGGCCTCGGAACAGTGCTCGCGACAATCCCGGCGACGACGCTGGCTACGCTGGCAGCGCCCGAGGCTGCGGCGGCAGGGACTGTGACGCTTCTCGCCAAGGCCGGGCAGATCGCGCTGCACTCCATTCCGATCGCGGTGCAGTTCGCCTCGTCGGCATCGGCAGACGCCTTCGATGAAGCCAAGCAGCAAGGGAAGAGCGACGACCAGGCGACACACGAGGGCGGCATGGCCGCGCTGAGCACGCTCAAGGCATTGCCGCTCTACATGGCGGGCGGCGCCGGCGCGACTGCGATTGAGAACGCGGTGCTACCGAAGGTGGTCAATCCGCTCACGCGTTTCGCGAGCCATCTCTTCCTGAACGGGGCGATGAACATGGCCGCATCCGCAACGCTACGAGGCATGGAAGGCGGGCAACTCGCCCCGGACGCGCGCGGCATCGCACAAGACATGGCGTTCGCGCTGCATGGCGCAGTGAGCACGGCCCATCAACAGTCCGGCCTGAACGCCTACGTTCCCGTTGCGCGGAACATCGTCAGCGGAACCGATGCGGATTTCGCGACTTATTCCAAGATCGCGGCGGATGAGAGCGTGCCTGCTGAGGCGCGTCAGAAAGCCGGTGAGTGGGCCCAACAGATGCAAGCCAACGCTTCGAAGTTCCTCGACCAGATGGGGCTTTCAGGTGGCGCCACGAAGGGAACGCCGGCGGCGGCGAAAGATGCGACCGCGGCCGTTGCCAAGGCGGACGACCTCCGCGCGAAAGTGGCCACGGCTCAGGGCGCCGGAGACGCGGCAGCGACCGCCAAGAACCTCGATGCGCTGAAAGCAGCGGAGGACGACGCGCACAAGAATTCCCAGGCGATGATGCTGGCCATTCCGACAGAGACGCGAAAAGCCATCGCCAAGGCGGTCAGCCCCGACATTGATTTCGACGCAGCCGAGGAAGGTCTCGCCGCCAGTCATATCCAGCATTTTGGGCTGATGAGTATCGGCGAGGGGGTTCGCGATGCCTATCTCACGCCCGATCGCGAAGGGGCCATTGAACGCGTGGCGAACTCGGCGGGTGCCGACGATAAGGTGGCCCGGGATTACACGAACCAGATGATCGGACTTCGCGCGGTCAAGGATCTGGAGAGCGTTCTCACGGGCGGTTCGATTGCCGCCTCGAAGGCAGCGGCTTTGGAGAACGCCGGGCTGTTGCACACGACCACGGAGCCCGACGGTTCGAGCAAGATGCGCGTCACTGAAGACGCTCTGCCGCTTCTCTCCCAATCGCTGCAAAAGGCGACGGCGATCCACAGCGACAAGCTGGCTTTGACGCAAACCGCCGGCAATCCTGCGGACGCGCTGGCCCAACACGTGAAGATCGGCATGGGCCGCATGGGGCAGACTGCCGACGCTCTCGTGCAGAAGGCGAATGCTCCGAATCCGGATCGGAGCTTCCGGGTGCGTGTCGTGAGCCGCGGCGACAATGCGGGTGCACAGCAGCTCGACACGATCGACATTTCCGCTCCCGATGCTGGCGAAGCCGAGAAACGAGCACGGGCTCAAGTCGAGAGCACAGGCCGACTGGTCAAGGTCGCCCGTGCACAGGAATTGAAGGCTGCGACGTCAACGGCGAAGGCATCCCAAGGTGAGGAGCCAGCCAGCACCACAGGGCAAACAGCGCCATCAGAACCAATGCCCCAACTGCAAGGGGAAGAAAATCCTCAGGTCGCTGGCGCATTCGGAGAGCAGACCGCGCCTAAGGACCAAGGTCAACATCGCGCCCTCGACGCCGACGAGATGACGGGTGCCGTGCGCCGCGTCTACGGCCTGAATCAAAAGCTCTTCGCCGAAGTCGGTATCAGCGCGCCCGAGATCGACCCCGACTCTGGCCGTGCGATCTATTTTGACCCGAACACGAGCAAACTGATCATCAACCCCAAGTTGCTCGCGGAGGAATCGGCCAACCTGGCGAAACGTGGATTCAGCACTGCGGACTGGGTCGCCAACAGCGTCCGCGAGGAATTCCTGCACGGTGTGCAAATCGAAGCCGAGCGCCGGGCCGGCCGCGAGTGGCAGCAGACTTACTCGGACCTGTGGAACGACCCGGACCTTGACCCGGCGCTGAAGGAAGGTGCCGGCAAGGCCTATCTCAATTTTGACCAGCTCTCCGATGCCCAGAAAGGCGCGGAGGCAATGCGCATGGTCCTCGACGGGCGCTGGAAGGGGACGATCACGGAGCGCGTCTTTCGCGCGGTTCAATCCTTCGTCGACTATCTCCGCGGCCTCGAGCCATCGGCGCAAAAGAGTCAGATATTCCGCGACGTGCTCAGCCGGGCCGAGAAGGTGCTTTCCGAGGCGCAAGAGCGTGCGGCCAAACCTGCAGAAGCCGTGGAGGGCGCGGATACCACCGGGGGGACGGTATCCGCGCCGGAGGCTGCTGAAGAAAAGAAAGGCAGCACGCAGGTCACGTTGCCGCCAGCCGAGGCGAAGCCATTCCAAGAGTTCGCTGCGTCAATTCCGGATAGCGATGTTTACCGCGATCCAGAAAAACCAGAGAAGGACGGGCGCGAATTCGAGCCTCACGTCACTGCGCTCTACGGCCTGACTGGCGAGGGAGATACCACAAACGCAGTTCGAGAGGCGATCAAAGGCCATGATCCAATCACGCTGACTCTCGGCAAGATCAGCAAATTCAGCAACGCCGACTCGCCATACGACGTTCTGAAGATCGACGTCACAAGTCCGCAGCTTCACGCGCTGAACAAGACGCTCCGCAAGCTCCCGCACAAGAACGATTACCCAGACTACCATCCGCATTTGACGCTGGCCTACGTGAACAAGGGTGCGGCGGATGAATACGTCGGGGACGCGCGCTTTGAGGGAAAGACGATCACGATCCCAAGCCTCACCCATTCGAGCGCTGATCGAGTGAAGACAGATATTCGGTTGACGCCGGATGCTGAGAACCGTCCTGTCTCCAGTGATGAGCGAGAGCCTGCCAATGCTGAGACTGCTTCCGAGCCCGACTGGTCCGTTGACGGGGGCGGCGAAGTATCGGGCGAACATGGCGCGGACGAATCCGGAAGCCTACCGGCAGGAGATGGAGAGGAAGGCCGCAGTGATGGCGATAGCGAGCATCGACGCGATGCTGAAACACAACAGCCGGCAATTGCGGGACAAGCACCTGTCGAGGATCATGGGGGAACGGGCGAGGCTGGTGGGGAAGATGTTTCACCACATGAAGGCGATCGGGCGCTTGATGAATATCGACGTGAATTAGCCGAAGGGGCGATGCCGTCGACAGCCCGCGTGTCGCTCTACGATGCGGTGCGCCAACTGGGTGGGCTGCCATCCCAGTCTCACAAGCTCTGGGGCCATTATGGCGAGGAGCTTTCTCGCGTTCTCGACGCCTTTCGCGGCCACAACAAGCGGCGCGAAGCCGCGAACCTGCCACGGCTGAAGAACCGCACCCTATTCAAGGAAAGCGCCAAATCTCCCGACGACCTGGCGCAACGACTCGGATTCGACGATCCGAACGAATTGCTGGCGGCGCTCGAGTCGGAACTGACCACCGGCAAAACGCACTGGATCAATCCTGAGGCACGGCGCCGGGAGGGCATGGCGAGTGATGATGAACTGGCCGCATCAAAGACGAAAGACACCGGCACGATGGACCTTGGCCTTGGTGGCGATGAACCGGGCGGGCCTTCGCTCGATACCGTCAAACTGTCCAAGGAGGCCACGCCCCGCGAGAAGGTGTTGGCCGATCAATGGAGCCGACTGACCGCGAAGATGCGCGACGGCGGCACACTGACGCCACAGGAGCAGAATGTTTACATGGTCGCAGAGAAGGAACTCGGGCAGAAATATCTCGTCAACCTGGACGATACCGGCCTCCAGCGGAGGGCCGGTGGGGAAGAAGCCCAAAAACAGCGCGAACAGGCTGCGGCGATCAAGGCTGGCCAGAGTAAACGACTCACTGGAGGGGCCGGTGAGGATCAGACCGATATTTTCAGCGGACGGCCAGAGGACAAGCAGGGGAACGGGATGCTGTTCGCGAGCGGCACGCGTTCCGAGGAGGCGGACCGGGATGCCGCCAAGAGTCCGCAGGATCGCGCGATTGCGAACGTCGGCCTTGCGCTCCACATCGCCAACGAATACCGCAACATCCCTGGCGTGGAATTCGGCGACGTGGCCGGCGAGGCAAAGCACGCGCTGATCGACGCGGCGCGCGGCTACCCGGCGGACGCCAGCGTTTCGTTTGCGGACTACGCAGGCCGGGCCATTCGCAATCGACTGAATGATCTTTACGGCAAGGAGAGTCGATACGCCGCGCACAACGAGACGACTCTCGATGAGCCGAAGGAGGGCGAGGACGGTCATGAGACCGCAGCGACACGAATCCCCGGCGCTGATGCTGCGAGCGTTACCCGCCCCATTGACCGGACCGAGACCAACAAGGCGCTGATGGATGCGGTCCAATCGCTGGCGCCGCGGCCGCGCGAAGTTTTGATGGCTCGTCTGCGCGGCAAGAGTCTTGAAGAGATTGGACGCGACTACCTTGGCGGCGTGAGCAAGGAGGCGGCGCGCAAGACCGTAAATGCCATCATGGCACGAGTGAAGGCGAACCTCGCGGATATGGGCCTGACGCGTGTTGAATCCGATGGAGTACTCGCGGCGAGCACCACGGATCAGACGAAAGCCGTCCACGAAGATTTCCAACG
>NZ_JBDUCX010000006.1:0-56264 GCF_040003245.1 Chthoniobacter sp. | reverse complement strand
TGAGGCCATTTCCAGTGGCAATGAGCGGACCTTGGGCCGTGGGACTCGAGATGAAGAGCGTCGGCGGGCTATCGTTGTCCGCAATGGTGACCGTCGCGAAACTATTGGGCCCAATATCGTAAGATCCGCTGGCGATTTGCAGGACCACACTCTCCACTCCCTCGGTAACGGCATCGTCGATGGGCAAGACATTGATGGTGACGCTGCTCTGTCCGGCGGGAATGGTCGCGGTGCTGGAAATCGTCGTGTAATCCGTGCCATTCGTGGCGGTGCCGGTGATAGTGAGATTGACTGTCAGCGCGGCGCTTGTCGGCGCGGTGCGGGTGATGGTGAACTGGCCGGGATTGCCGGGCGTTTCCGAGGCGTTGGGATCGTTCGCCACAATATTCACCGTGCTTCGATCGTCATCGGCGACGTTCACGGTCGCGGTGTTGGAAGAGCCGATCGTGTACGAGCCCGCGGTCAGCGTGATGATCACCGTCTCAGTGCCTTCATTGAGTGTATCCTGAATGGGCGTGACATTGAGCGTGGCACTGGCCTGTCCGCTGGGGATGGTGACCGTGCCAAGAATGGCGATGGCTGTGTAGTCCGTGCCGCTGGTGGCCGTTCCGGAACGGCTGAAATTGACCGTCAAGGCCCCGCTCAAGGACCCGGTTCGCGTAAAGGTGAAGACCCCCGGGGTGCCGGATTCGGTGGCATTGGGCGAGGTCGCGACCACGTTGACCGTGGGAGTATCGTCATCCAAAATGGTGAGGGTGGCCGCGTTTTGGGCGCTGAGGGTGACGCCTACCGGATGAGTGAGATTGAGCAATACCGTCTCGCTGGATTCCACCAGGGTGTCGTCCAGGAGCGTTACCGCTATGGCTTTTACTGTTTCACCGGGGGTAAACGTCAGCGTCCCGGCGCTCGCCGTGAAATCCGCCCCGGCAGTCGCGGTGCCAGCCGTGACCGAGTAATCGACGGTCACGGTTGAGGTGGACGGCATGCTGAGCGAAACCAGCACATTGGCCGTGCCGGAGTTTTCCAATGCTGACAGGCTTGTGCTTGCAAAGCCGACGCTCGGCAGCACGGGAGGACTATCGTCGTCGATGATGGTGTACGTGTATGTCGTTTGCGTGCCCAGTTGAGCGCCGCTGGCATTGCGTAGCAGCAAACTGATTTGCTCGTCGGGCTCGGCGATGGTGTCGTTGATGACGGACAGCGGAATGTACTGCGTCGTATCGCCGACATTGAAAGTGAGCGTGCCGGAGGGGAGTGAAAAATCCACGCCGTCACCGAACGCGTCCGTGACAGTGCTGCCGCGGACGATGAATTCCGCGCCCGCGTTGGCCACCAAGCCGTTGTAAAGGCTGCGGGAACGATAACCCGGCAACTCGCGCACCATGACTCCCGCTTGCGCATTGACCGCCCCGCCGCTTTGGGTAAGGACGCGAGCGGTGAGCGTAAAGTCGCCCGTAATCGGCGCGGCGACAAAGTGGGCTTCGTCTTCCGTGCCGCCGATTTGCGCACCGGATCCGGTCACGGTATAAACTCCGGCGTTGAGACTATCGCTGCCTTGGGCATTCACAAATCCGATCGTGCGGCTTTGCAAAAGAGGCGATCCAGTGAGCGCTACGTTATCAAACGTGGCGGTGCTCAAGAGGCCATCGGTGCGAGCGGAAACGGCGAGTCCGGCGAGCACCTTATTGGACAGCGCCATGGTTTGGTTGGTGCCGAGTTGCGTCCACGTCGAGCCGTCGGGCGAAATGAAAGAGCTGAAAATATCCCCGGCCCGCTGGAGGCGTACCCAGTACGGCTTGGTGGTAGTCGCGTTGACTAGACCAGCCGCTCCGGTCGTGAGCCGGTAAGTCTGCCGCAAAGAACTGTCCTTTAGCGTAATGGTAGAGTCATGGATGGCATTGCTTGCGACGGACTCCCGGATCATCACTCCACCTTTCGCCGCTGCGAAACTTCCCGAAACCGAAACAAGACGCGCCGTGATCGTGCAGTTGGCGGAATTGGTGATGGGGAAATAAACGTAGCGGAAGGCATCGGTGGTGCCGGTGGCTAAATCAGGTCCACCGGCGGTTATCGTATATGTGCCGCTCGCCAAGGAATTACTGCCACTCGGACTGGGCGATCCAATATCGGAAGCCACGGAAGTTCCCACATTGCCACCCGCGTCGAGTCCGGTAATGCTCAGGTTGTCGAGCGTCGCAGTGGCGGAGACACCGGAGCCACCAGAAGACGCTACCAAGCCGACGAGGTAACTCGCACTCGACATGCTGATCGTTTGGGGCGGTCCGCGTTGAATCCAGGTAACGCCGTTGGTCGAGGCGTAATTGGTGAACGAGGTGCCGCTGCGGACGACGCGGACCCAATAAGGCAGAGTCAGCGTTGGCGACGTCCCTACGGTGGTCGAGGCTGACGTGCGTGCGCCGGTGTCGACGACGTATTCCACGGTCACAGGTGCCGTGGCCGCACTGGTCAGCGTCACGGGAATGTTTACAGAGGTGACGCTTTCCAGACCGGAACCGCTGGCACTGGCGAACGCGACCTTTTGGGTGCTGGTTTCGTTGTCGTTGAGGTACATGGTCGCAGCGGGACCGCGTCCGTAGGCACCGTTCGCGAAGGTGAGGCTGATGGTGCGCGTACCTTGAAAGATGGCGTCGTTGACCGGTGTGAGCGTCACATCCACGCCCTGTGCGCCAGCAGGGATGGTCGCGGAGGTCGTCGAGGAGGCCGTGTAATCGACACCGCTGACCGCGGTGCCGGAAAGCACGAAATTCACCGTAAGAGCACTCGTGGTGCTTCCGGTGCGGGAGATGTAAAAACTGCCGGCCGTTCCGCCCTCGGTGATCGAGGGAGGGGTGGTCGTCGAATTCGCATCCACAAAAACCGTCGGCTGCTCATCGTCGAGGAGGAACATGGTCGCCGTGCTGCTCGGCGCGAATGTCTGGTAATTTGCGCTGGCGTTGACACTTAGCGTGATGGTCCGCAGGTCGTTGGCCACCGCATTGTTGATCGGCGAAACGGTGATGTCCTTGGTGGTCGTGCCATTGTTCAGCGTGATAGTGGTCGAGGCGCCGATTGAGGTGTAATCTGAGCCCGCGACCGCAGTGCCGCCGACGGTGTAATTCACCGTCAAGGGACTGGTGCCGCTGCCTTTCACAGAGATGCGAAAGGTGCCAGTGGTCGACGGTTCGGACGCGTTGGCGAGGCTGATGACCTCGACATACGGCAGGTCAGTCGCGGCGTCGTCAATGCTGATCGTGGCGTTGTTGTTGGCGCCGACCTGATAGTTGGTCGGTCCGGCGCCGAGCGTTAGGGTGACATACTCGCGACCCTCCCCGAGCCCATCGTAGCGCGGGATAATCGTCACGGCGGCATTGCTGGCGCCGGCCGGAATGACGAGCACGCCGGGCAGAGTCTCGAAGTCCACGCCATTGAGCGCCATCGACGCCGTGGTCGGACCGCTCAGCGCATAGTAGACGGTCAGCGGGTTCGTCGTATCGCCCGTGCGGGTTATCAGGAAGGTTCCCGTGTCGGGTTGCGCTCCGGGCACGGTCAAGTCCACCTCCCTAGCGGTGGCGTCCGTGGCGGTCACGCTGACGACCTGCACATCATCATCCACGATCGACACCGTGGCAGTGCTGGCCACGGATTCCACGATGTAGTTGGGATTGGCCGCGGTGGTGACAACGACCGTCTCGAGCGGCTCGGAGACGCTATCATCGATCGGGGTCACATTGACGAAAGCGGACGCAGCCCCGGCGGGAATGGTCACGCTGCCGGGAAGGGTCACGTAATCGGTGCCGGGAGTTGCCGTACCGCTGGCCGTGTAATTCACCATCAAAGCATTAGCCGTCGAACCGGTTCGTTGGAATGTCACTGTCCCCGGCACGCCGGAACCCTCGATGGTTTTCGAGTTACCTGCGGTAAGGCTGACTTTCGGCAGCGAGGTATCGAGGGGATCGTCGGTAATGGTAACTTGCGCTGTGCTCGACGTGCCGACGAGATAGCCGTTTCCTGGGCCGAGCTGCAAAATGACTGTTTCCGGGCCTTCCGCCGCGCTATCGCTCAACGGAGTTACCGTGATATCGAGTGTCGCGGAATCCGCCGGAAAGGTGAACGTTGAGAAACCCTGGGTGGCGGTAATGTAGTCGGGAGTGAACGTGTAGTCGGTATTCTTCGTCGCCGTGCCGGATGCGGAGTTCACATTGACTGTAAGTGGCTGCGTCGTGTCGCCGTTGCGGGTGAGTGTAAAGTGGCCGGCGACGAGGGGAGTGCCGGTGCCGGGTTCCTGCGCATTGGGGACCGTGGCCGCGATGGTGACCACCGGAGTGGCTTGGGCGACGAAGTCTGCACCGCCGAAGTTTGGGCCGACCGTGACGCTGTTGTTAAAGGTTTCGCTAAACGTGTAACCGTATAACAGGGGCGTCATGGAGTAGGTCGTCGCCGTGAGATTCGGAATGATGTAATAGCCATCGCTGTCGGTCACGACTCCGTTGGCGCTGTTGGCGGTAATGATGACGTTGGCCAGACCGACTCCTCCGGCTGTTATGCGGCCCGAGATGGTATAGTGGCCGTTGCCGTTTCCGACCGTGATGAGCTTATTGCGCGTCGTGCTGCCACCCTTCATATCACTGGCCGTGCAACTGACGATGTAGATGCCGGCCGTGCTGAACGTACGTGTGATGACGTTGGAATTGGGGGAAACGATCTTGACGGAGGTGTCGCCGAAGTTTTGCCACGAATAGGCGAGGGGATCGCCGTCGAGATCGGTTGCTGTTGCGGTAAAAGTAACGGTCGCGCCCACCGGAACGAAATCCGCGGATGAGGCGAGGTCGAGGGTGGGCGCCCGATTACCCGGGAATTGGCCTAAATTGACCACGACATCCACATATTTCGGCGTCGTGCTGCTGACATTCGTAGTAGTGATGTGGATACCCGATTCGTAGTCGGAGAAAGTGCGGCCCAGCGAGATCGGTGCGTCGTCTTTGGCAAAGGGCGACCCAGGTGTGGTATCGATTAACTGGATGTTGCTGCCGTTGGCCCCTCCGGTGAAGGTCCAGCCGAGAAGCATGCCCTTGTCTGCCCACGGGCGGGTCGCATTGCCGTTGTAAAGTTGCCGCACTTCACCCCAGTACGTCCGCTGTGAATCCTTGACGATTTTGATGGCGTAACGATTGGCCGGATCCAGAATCGGCTGGTCCATGGCGTAGAGGCGGTAGGTGCCGCTTTGTGTGATGGTGCTCACGTAGTCGTTGGGCAGCCACTTGATCTGGTTCTTGGCCTGAGCATTGTAGTGGTCCGTGGGCGTATTTCCGCTGCCCATGATGTCGTATTGATCTCCGTATTCGGCATTGGTCCCTGCGCCGATGGCGCTGGTGCCGCTGGTGTCCCAAAAGTTGGCGTGGCTCAATCCGAAGGTGTGACCAATCTCATGTCCGGCGATGGTCACGCTGTCGAAATACAGCCAGACCTGGCTGCCGCCGCCGTAACCGCCAACGCCGGAAGAGCGTGGGCCGCCGGACAGCCGCACCACGATGCAATCATAGTCATCGAAGTCGAAGCCAATCTTCTTGGCCTCCTCCTTCGCGTGGGTGAATTCAAGGCTGAGCCCATCGATCGTTCCCCCATTGGAGGTATCCTTTTGAGTATACCAGGCCTCTGTGTGGGGCACTTTGACCGCCGGTGTCACCGTGGAGATGGTGGTTAGTTTTCCGTAAGAGCCTTTGGCATAGAAGTCCGCGACGTCCCGCATGATTTCATAAGCCTTGGATTCCGTTGTCTGCGTCTTGTTTTGGTCCTGGAACGTCATCGGAATGTAAAGCACCTTCAAAACGCCGACCGATGGGGTCGGAACTCCGGGCAGAATCCCATTGATCGGAATCGGCCCGCCCGTTCCCCCTTCAGCATAGAGAAGTGTTTGATAACTTCCCAAGTGGTTGCCACCGCAGAGGTAAACAATCTGTTCAGGCGTCTCGATCACCGTCGTGTCTGCCGGCACGGGATCGGTCGCATTGGCCGGGGAAGTGACTTGTTTTCCAGAAACCGGACAGGACGTCACGATTTGCTTGGCGCCGTCCGGCCTCTCGCCAGCTTCCAGCTTTCGAAACGGATCCTCATTGACGGCAAACTGATTATCGACGGCTACGCCGTTGAGGGAATCGTTCCTCGTGCCGAGAACGTCCGAGGCTCTCCTGCCATAGACATTCGCCACATACGACGTGCCGTCCTGGAATGTCGCGATCCGGTGGTTCAAGGCTCCGGCAGGTGGCGGCGCTCCTGGCTCGGGTGAGCCTTGGTAAACTCGCAAATCCCCGCGGCGATTCACGCGCTCCTCCAGCCGCGCCACGATTGCCGTCGGTAACTTCTGGCGTATGACCATCGGCACAGCTTCATCCAAAGCGCGGCGCGGATCGTCGACGATCAGCTGCTTGTATTCAGTCCGCCGGGCATCGGCCAAACGCGCTCCTTGGGCAATCAAGGCCGTCCGTTGGGCAGGCGCCGCAGTGAGAAACTCCCGCAACCATTCGAAGAATTCGAAGCTGACTGTGCCTGGCGTTAAATTGGGAATTGCGGGAATGGAGGGATTCGCTTTCGAAGGAGCGCTCGCTGGTTCGTTTTGCTCGACAGTCGGTGAAGCAGGGGCGTTCGTGGACGCTACGCTATACTCTGCAACTTTCTCCGAATTGGGCGGCGGCGCTTCTGGGAATTTGCGAGCCCAAACGAACCAGACGGACGCAGCAATGCTCCCGACAAGAACAATTGCGGAAAGCCGACGAAAAAGGGGGGGCATATTTCAGGGGGTTGACTACTATAACCTAAAGCCAGTGCCTTACCTCATCGGCGCCGGAGCGGAAATCAAAAAATGGTACAACTACTGTTATTTTATTTGGGTAGATAACGCTAACGCAATTAGGCTATTGTATGGTGTCTGAGTTTCGGCGGGAACACGCTCTCTACTCTGTCCTTGCAAAGGGTCCTCGTCGCGGCTGGGTTAGATCGACGCTTCGGCAAGATGCTGACTTCGCCGAGCATCGTGGCGCCGGCGATCCCTTCGCGCGATTTGCTTTCGTGGACGGACAAAAACAGATAACCTGAAGGGCAATGTCATGTCACTATCAGTCGCCGTGAACTAGGGCGCAATTTCCCACCACGAATCGGAATCTGCTGGGGTCACCAACTCGCGGTAGTGTTGGAACACCATCCGGGGTGAATTACCCATTTCCAAGGCGACTTCGGCGGCGCTCCTGCATTTTGCCAAACGGTAACTGGCGAAGCTGTGCCTGAGACCATTCTGCGGCCAATCGAATCCGCAGGTTTCTGCGGTCCGCGTCACCTTTCGGAGGAATCGCGAGCCGTCGCCTGAAAACAATGGTCCTTTGGATTTGGCAATTCTCTTCAACCAGGATTTTAAATTCGGCTGGATGGGTATAATCCGCCGCTGTGCCGTCTTCGCTTTGGCTGCGGTAACCTCAATGTAGCCATGTGAGATGTGCACTTCGTCCCATGACAGGCGCATCAGCTCGGCGTGCCGAAGACCGGCGAATGCACCGATTGCAAGGTAGGGTCTGTTCTCGTCGGAAGCCGCCGAGAGAAGGCTGGTCATTTGAATTGGCGTGAAAATCCCGATAGTCGTCGGCAACTCCTTGGCAACAGGAATTGCCTCAGCTTCCGTCGGCTGCGATTTGGGTAAATACCCCTTTTGGCGCGCGAAATTGAAAAGCGTAATCAACAACGAACGCGCGCTGTTGCGAGCAACTGGGCCAACATTGAGAGCGGCAAGCCAATTTTCCAATTCTGCCGTCGTTAAATCAGAAATGTCCTCTGCAAAATGCCTGGAGCATCGACCCAGTCGGCTCCGAATATCTTGCACGTACCTCGTGCTTGCATTGTCCGAGATCTTCGAAGCGAGAAACTCCTCATAAACTTTTGCGATCGTCTTTCGTGGTAACGCAACTGGATGGTGCTTCGAAAAATACCTTGCCGCTTCCACTACGGAACCAGCTCCTCCCAGGATGCGAAAGGCCTCGGCAAATTGTGCGGCTGCAGAATCCAGCGGCTGCCCTGAGGGCCTGAGCAATTCAATGGAATGCTGGTAAACGATACGATCCTCGCTCGTCAATTCCAGCACGTCGATCTGCCCATTCTGAATTTTAGTGGCAGCCCCTTGGGCTTCCAGCTTGGCGGAACCAAAGTCCGCAAAGCTCTTCTTCACGCGCCGGTTGTTTGTGTCCCGGTAGGCCACGGTGAACAATTCACGGCCTCGGGCAACGGAACGGTAGATTTTGGCAGTGACGCTCCCGACCTTGATCTCAACCGGCCATTCTGCAGTCCGAGCTTTCGATTTGCGCTTCATGCGGACACTTTGTCCTGCTTTTGTCCTGCTTTCAACCCCATCGCCCGAAAATCCTGATAGATACAAGTAGCGCATACGGGATTCGAACCCGTGTACCAGCCTTGAGAGGGCTGTGTCCTAGGCCTCTAGACGAATGCGCCGTGGTTGAGGGGTCGGAAAAGTAGACATACTTCGCCGCCCGCACAACTGCTATTTCCGCAGGGTCAGTGCTTGGTCCGGAAGGTGGCCGGATCGACGGTTGGTTCGACGCGGACTTGGAAAAAGCGGCCCGTGTACTGCCCTCGCAACATGTCGATCTCCTCCTTCGTCATGCCCGGATTGAACTTCACGATGCGATCGACGAGGGCCGTGTAGTAGTCGATGTATAGCTTGCGCTGCTCGAAGTCGGTGGGCGCTTCCAGCGCCTGGGTCTTGAGGGCCTGGAGAGCGGGATCCCGCTCGGCCTTCATCTTGGCCTGCCGGAGTGCGATTTTCTTCTTTAATTTGTCCTCCGCCATCGCGGTCTTGTCGCCACCCTTTGGTTCGTCGCCCTTGCCCGCTTTTTCCGCGGGCTGCGGCGCTTCGGGGATGAGTGGCAGATTGGACGGAGCCGCCGCCGGCTGAAGCTGGGGCGTGGCCGAAGGCGCGAGACCGAACGCGCTCTCCGGTTCAGCGGCGGAGAGCTGCGTGGCAAGGGCCAGCAACGTGGCGAGTAAAGGGGTCATCAATTTGTTCATGGCGATGAACTGGGCAAGGTAGCTGGAATTTTTCGTTTGAAAAGGGCGGCATTCTCCCCCAAGCGGATGGCATGCCGATTCTTGCCCGCGCGCCGCGACCTGTGGCCCTGGACCTTACGCCTGCCGAAGTGGCCGGTGCCTGTGCGCATTTGCCCGGGCGCGTCTATTTCGACACGGCGTCCGAAGGCGGTGATGCGGGACAACTCTCGATCGTCGCTGCCGCCCCCAGCGGAGTTTGGCGGGGCCGCACGGGCGACGACTGGCACACCCTGCGTGAGGCGGTCGCCCGGCGGGCGGGTGGGCCGCACTGCGACGATGGCTTGCCCGCTGGTTTCGCCGCGGGCTTCGTGGAGTACGACGGCGCTTTCGGTTTCGGCATCTATGAGGACGCGCTCATCTACCGCCATGCGGAGCAATGCTGGTTCGAGATCGGCGATTTCTCTTCCCGCCTGCGTCCCGTCGCGGCGGCGCCCGCAGCCAACGGTCCGCGTTTCGTCCCGCAAATGACGCGCGAGGAATTCTGCCGCCGCGTCGCGCGGGCGCAGGAATATATCGCCGCGGGCGACATCTACCAGGTGAACCTCGCGCATCGTTTCGCCACGGAATGGGACGGAGACGCCTTCGCCTTCTACGAGGCGCTGCGCCACTATTCGCCCGCGCCTTACGCCGCCTTCCTCGAGCTGGATGGCCGCGCGATTCTTTCGACCTCGCCGGAATCGTTCCTGAAAATCTCCGGCCGCGCCATTCGCACCCGCCCGATCAAGGGCACGCGCCCGCGCCGCGCCGAGGCCAATGCCGATGCGCTCTCCGCCTACGATCTGCGCAATTCGGCGAAGGAAACCGCCGAGCTGGTAATGATCACCGACCTGGAGCGCAACGATCTCGGGGCGATCTGCGATTACGGCAGCGTGCACGTGAAGGAACTGCTCAAGCTCGAGAGCTACGAGCACGTGTTCCATCTCGTCTCCACCGTCGAGGGACGCTTGCGCGAGGAGGTCGATCACGTCGCCGCCCTGCGCGCCTGCTTTCCCGGCGGTTCCATCACCGGTGCGCCCAAGAAGCGCGCGAGAGAGATCATCGCCGAGCTCGAGCCCGAGCCGCGCGGCATCTATACCGGCGCACTGGGCTGGTTCGGCTTCAACGGCGAGAGCCAGTTCAACATCGCCATCCGCACCGTCGTCGTCGAAAACGGCGGCGCGCACTTCCACGTCGGCGCCGGCATCGTGGCGGATTCTGTCCCGGAAAAGGAATGGCAGGAGACGCTCGACAAGGCCGCCGGCATCTTGCTGGCCGCGGAGCGCTTTGGGGAAAGCTAGCGGCCCACACGTGCAGAGAGGGCTATTGCTGGCAGGGGCTCGACGTTGGTTGACACCATCCGGATCAATCTGCTAAACGTAGGACCAGCAATGGATTCTGCCCGGCAGTTTTAAGCCTGCCAAAGTGCCCCCATGCCTAGCATTGTGGCTGATGACTCCTACTGATTACAGTAGAGCCATGGGCACTCCCCGGACCACGATAGTTCCAGCGCCCCCCGACTATGCCGATCGGCACAGTCAGGGGTGCGGCCGCTGGGTTGCCGCCAATCTTCCCGGGGTGCCAACCGGTGGGTGGAGCTGCCACCCGAAGGATCTTCTGTCACGAGTCCTCCTCGTCCTCGCTGTCGTCGCCATGCCCCTCGGCTGCGCGAAATACACTTCGCGCCCCCTGGATGCCGGGGGGCGCGCGACGGCGTTCACCGGGCGCTCGCTCAGCGACGATGGCCTGCGCAAGTTTCTCGCGCAGCAAGGTGCCGCCGGTGGTTCGTGGAATGTCGAGCGACTCGCGTTGGCTGCGGTTTATTTCCACGGTGATGTGGCCGTCGCGCGTGCGGTGGCGGAGGAAGCGGAAGCGGGGATCAAGACGGCGGGGCAATCGCCCAATCCGGTGCTCACTTTTTCGCCAGCCTACGATACGACCGCCGCGCCTGCGTGGATTCTGGGTGGTACGATCGATGTGCCAATCGAAACCGCTGGAAAACGAGGCAAGCGCCTGGCAGAAGCCCGGGCCATGGCGGAGGCGGCGAACTTTCGCATGTCCGTGGCGGCGTGGGACGCGCGAACGAAAGTGCGTGCCGCGCTGCTCGATCTGTACACCGCGCAGGAAAACAGCGCGCTGCTCACGACGGAAGTCGCGCTGCATCAGGAAGCGGTAACGAAACTCGACGCCCAGGTGAAAGCGGGCGCCGCTTCGGCGTTCGAGTTGATCCAGGAGCGGCTCGGTTTCAATCGCTCCAGGCTCGCGCTCCACGATGCGGAGAAACTCTCGGGCACCTCCCGTGCGCAGCTCGCGGCGGCCGTCGGCGTTTCATCCGCGGCGCTCGAGGCGGCTGCACTCGATTTCTCCGCCTTCACTTCGTTGCCGCCCGCGCCCGGCTCCGGCGTGCGCCGCCGGGCGCTTGTGAATCGCGCTGACTTACTCGCGGCGCTCGCGGACTACGCTGCCGCGGACGCGGAGTTGCGGTTGCAAATCGCGAAGCAATATCCCGACGTCCATCTCCAGCCCGGCTACCTCCTCGACCAGACAGACAACAAATGGTCGCTCGGACTCTCCATCGAATTGCCGATCATCAATCAAAACCGCGGTCCGATCGCGCAAGCCAGCGCCCGCCGGAAAACGGTCGGTACGACATTCGAGGCGAAACAGGCATCGGTCTTCGGTGAGATTGAAATCGCGCTCGCCGCCTACCGCGCGGCCCGGGCCAAAGCGGCGACTGCCGACACGCTGGCGGAGGAAGCAGCGCAGGCCTCCGATACGACGAAGCGTATGGTGGACGCGGGCGAACTCGTGCCGCTGGAACTCACGCGCCGCCGCATCGAAGCCAGCGCCGCCAATCTTTCGCGCCTCGAAGCCCGCGCGCAGGCGCAGCAAGCCGTCGGCGCGCTCGAAGCCGCCCTGCAAACCCCGCTCCGCACTGTCAAATGAATCCCTCCCCCTGCCGCCTCATCCGGAAATCGTTCCTTGTCCCCGTCTTAGCTCTTTTCCTCTCGTGCGTGTCCGGGGCCGCGGATGCGAAACGCCCCAACGTCCTCTTCATCATCTCAGACGACTTGAACAACAGCCTCGGTTGCTACGACCGGCCGCTGATGAAGACACCAAACATCGACCGGCTCGCCGCGCGAGGCGTGCGCTTCGATCACGCGTACTGCGCCTTCTCGCTCTGCGGGCCGAGCCGCAATTCGTTCCTCACCGGACTGTACCCGAACAGCACGGGCATCCTCGCGAATGCCCAGATCTTCCGGCAGACCATCCCGTCGCGCGTCAGCCTGCCTCAGGCGTTCCGCCAGCAGGGCTACTTCGCTGCCCGCGTCGGCAAGCTTTATCATTACAACGTGCCCAACTCGATCGGCACCACTGGCCACGACGATCCCGCTTCCTGGGAAGTAGAGACGAACCCAGCCGGCGTCGACCGTCTGGATGAAGAGCCTCTGATCTACAGTCTCACGCCGGGACAATTTGGCGGGACCCTCAGCTGGCACGCCTCGGAAAATCCCGACGAGAAGCATACCGACGGCCTCGAGGCCGCGGATGCCGAATGGATTTTGGAGCGTTGCGCGAAACACCCGGAACGTCCGTTTTTCCTGGCGGTCGGTTTCTTCCGCCCGCACACCCCGTACGTCGCGCCGAAGGCTTATTTCCAGATGTATCCGCAGGAGCAGATGCCCGTGGTGCAGGGCGTCGCAGAAGACCAGAAGGATATCCCGAAGGCGGCGCTCATGAGCTATAAGAAGGAGCAGGACAAATTGACCGACGATCTCCGCCGCCAGGCGCGGCAGGCTTATTACGCCAGCGTCAGTTTCATGGATGCCCAGGCCGGCCGCGTACTCGCGGCACTAGACCGGCTCGGTCTGCGGGACAACACCATCGTCGTCTTCACCAGCGATCACGGCTATCAACTCGGCGAACACGGCTTGTGGCAGAAGCAGAGCCTCTTTGAGGAAAGCGCCCGGGTGCCCCTCATCATGGCCGGCCCCGGGGTCGGCGCACCGGGCAGTGTGGCCGCCTCCCCGGTCGGACTCATCGACCTTTACCCTACGCTCGCGGAACTCTGCGGGGTGAAGCCGCCCGCCGTCCTGCAAGGCCAGAGCCTCGCCCCCATGCTCAAGGATGTCACGGTGACCGGCCGCGGATGGGCCCTCACGCAGGTGGTGCGCGGGGGCGGATTCAAGCGGTTCGGAGCCAGTCCCTCCGTGGGCGACAATGTCCGGTGCTTCTTCGGCTGCAGCCTGCGCATCGACCACTGGCGGTACACCGAATGGGACGAGGGCCGGGAAGGCCGCGAACTTTACGATCACGATGCGGACCCCAGCGAAATCACCAATCTCGCGGAAGATCCCGGCAAGGCGGCGGCGGTCGCCGAGCTCTCCGGAAAGCTGCGCGAAGCGGTGAAGTCTACCTTTCCCGCCGACGGCAAGACCCCGGAATTGCGTCCGGACAACTGGGCCCCGAACCTCACCAACCCCTGAACCAGCCGCCGCCATGACACGAATCCCTGCAGCCCTTCGCATCTCCCTGGCGGCGCTGGTGCTGGTCGCGCCGATGACGCGCGCCGAGGAGGAAAAGAAAGTCGAAACCGAAGTTGCTGTGCAAGTGGCGAAGATCACCCGGGCCACGCTGCATCGGGTGGTGACGGCTTATGGCAACATCGAGCCGGAACCGCTGGCTTCCGCGAGGCTCGCGCCCGCGCAAGCCGGCATCATTGCGGAAGTGGATGCGGTCGAGGGGCAGCGCGTGGAGAAAGGCGCGGTCCTCTTTCGGCTCGACAGCCGGGCGGTGGACGCGGCCGTGGAAAAGGCCGGACTGGCCATCGACTTCGCGCAAAAAAACGCGGACCGGCAGAAGAAGCTGATCGCCGCGGAGGGCACGTCGGAAAAGCTCGTGCTCGAAGCGCAACAGGCGCTCGCCGCCGCGAAGTTGGAACTCGCCACGGCGAAAGTGCAGCAATCGCTCCTCAGCGGCGAAGCGCCACTCGCGGGCACCGTTGTCAGCATCAGTGCGCGGCCCGGCGAACCAGCGGACGCGACGAAACCGCTGGCGGAAATCGTGGATCTCGACCGTCTTGCCGCCAGCGTGCGGGTGCCCCGGGCGAACGTCTCGGAATTGCACGCCGGGCAAAAGGCGCAACTGCTCACGGGTCGGGACGCGCCGCCGGTTGAATCGAGCGTCACCTTCGTCAGCCCGCAAGTCGATCCGGCCACGGATACTGTGCTGGTCCGCCTCACGGTGCCGAAAGGCGCGGGCTTGCGCCCCGGCCAGTTCTTGACCGCGCGCATTTTCAGCGAGGAGCGCCAAGACCGCCTCGCCGTGCCGGCGGCGAGCGTGGTGAAGGATCCCGACGCCGGCACGGTGATCGCGCTCGTGGAAGGCGACAAGGCGACCCGCAAAGCGGTGAAGGTGGGATTGCGCGAGGGCGATCTCGTGGAAGTCGAGGGCGAGGGATTGAGCGACGGCCAAACGGTCGTCACCGTCGGCGCATATGGGCTGCCGAAAGAAACCAAGGTGCGCGTGCTCAAGTGAACCTCGATCAACTGGCGAGAAAAGACGGCACGTCGCTCGGTGATTTCGCCATTCGGCACTCGAAGGCCATCGTCTTTATCGCCCTCATCCTCTGTCTCGCCGGCATCTACGCTGCCGTGAAGATGCCATCCTCAGTCTTCCCGCAGACAAATTTTCCGCGCTGTGTCATCCTCGTGGACAACGGGGTGATGCCGGCGGACGAAATGATGGCCACCATCACGCGGCCCATCGAGGAGGCGATGAAGGACATCCCCGGCGCCGTGACCATTCGCTCTGCGACCGGACGCGGCTCTGCGGAAATCAATGTCTTCTTCACCTGGGATGTGGACATGGTCCAGAGCGAGCTCTACGTGCTCGGGCGGCTCTCGCAGATCCGCAGCACGCTGCCGGCGACCGCCACCAGCACCGTCTGGCGGCTCACGTTTTCCGCGTTCCCGATCGTGGGCGTCAGCCTCACCAGCCCGACCCGCGACACCACGGCGCTTTGGGAAGAGGCGCGCTACGATCTCAAACCGCGCTTTCTGCGCATTCCCGGCGTGGCGCGTGTGGACATCGTGGGCGGGCGCACGCCCGAGTATCACGTCATCGCGGACCCGTTGCGTTTGCAGGCCGAGGGGCTTTCGCTCGCGCAGGTTGGCGACGCCCTCGTGCGCAACAACCTCATCTCGCCCGCCGGATTGCGGGAAGAAGACTACACCCTCTATCTGACGGTGGTCGACGGGCGGTTGCGCAAAATCGAAGACATCGAGAATCTCACCGTCGGTGTCGTCAACGGGCGACCCGCGGCGATCAAAGACTTCGCGCGCGTCGAGCGCGGACCGGAGCCGGTCTTCAATGTGGTGACCGCGGAAGGCGTCGACGCCGTGCTGATCAACATTCGCAGCCAGCCCGATGGCAGCACGCTCAACATCGCCCGCGATCTCGAAGCCGAGCTGGCCCGCTTGCGCCACGAATTGCCGCCGGACATGAAGCTCGCATTTTTCTACGACCAGTCGCAGCTCGTGCGCGCTTCAGTGGGCAGCGTGTGGGAGGCCATCGCATTCGGGCTGCTTCTGTCCGTCGTCATTATCTATTTGTTCCTGAAAAACTGGAGCACGACGCTCGTCGCGGTGGTGGTTATCCCGGTCACCGTGCTGGTGACGCTCGTCGCCATGAAGCTCACCGGGTTGGGCTTCAACTTGATGACCCTCGGCGGGATTGCGGCGGCCATCGGCCTGGTCATCGACGACGCCATCGTGGTCGTCGAGGCCATCTACGCGAAGATCGCGCAGGGCCGTGCGCGCCTGGAAGCCATCTCGCTGGCGATCGGCGAAATCTTTGCTCCGCTCGTCGCCTCGACGCTCACCCCCGTGGTCGTCTTCCTGCCGCTCGCCTTTCTCGGAGGATTGGCCGGCGTCTTCTTCCGCGCGCTGGCGATGACGATGGTTGTCTCCTTGCTCACCTCGCTCGTCCTCGCCATCACCCTCACGCCTTCGCTCGCCGCGTGGCTGATCCGTGACTACGCGCACCTCGATCACGGCCATACGCCGGCGAGCGAGGAAGGCGGCCCCATCCTGGGACGACTCATCCGGGCTTATGAGTCCGCCGTGCGCCGGGCCCTGCGCTTCCCGTGGCTGACGCTCGGCGCCTGTCTCGTCCTGCTCGCCGCTGGCGCGTTTTTCTACACCCGGCTCGAAAGCGACTTCCTGCCCGCGATGGATGAAGGCGGCTTCGTCATCGACTACGTCGCGCCGTGGGGCACGAGCCTCAGCGAAACCAGCCGCCAGCTGGCGCAAGCCGAGGAAATCATCCGCGCCACGCCGGATGTGGAGAGTTATTCCCGCCGCACCGGGGCGCGCCTCGCGCTGGCCATTGCGGAGCCCAACACCGGCGACTTCCTGGTGAAGCTCAAGCGCGACCGCCAGCGCAGCGCCGATGACGTGATCGCGGAGTTGCGCGGCAAGTTTCTGGCGGCCATTCCCGGAATCGATTGGGATTTGCACGGCATCCTCGGTGACCTCATTGGCGATCTCACGTGGTCGCCCAAGCCCATCGAGGTGAAGCTCTATTCCACCGATACGGAGTTCCTCAAAGAGAAGGCGCCGCAGATCGAAAAGATCCTCAAGGAGGTGAAAGGCGTCGTGGACACTTTTGACGGACTCACGATGACCGGCCCCTCGCTCAGTCTGCGCGTGCGCTACGCGGATGCCCAACGTTTCGGCCTCAATGCCGATGACATCGCCGCTACCGTGAAAACCGCACTGCTCGGGCGCACCGCGTCGAGCGTCCTGGAAGGCGACCGCATCGTGAACATCCGGTTGCTCGTAGATAGCGCCCAACTCGGCCGTATCGACGCACTCCGCGCCCTCCCGCTCCGCACCGCGGGCGGTTCACTCGTGCAACTCTCCCAGGTCGCCGACTTCACCGAGGAGCCCGGCCAGATCGAGTTGCGCCGCGAAGACCTCCGCCAGGACGTCGCGGTCACTGCCCGGCTCGAAGGCCGCGACCTCGGCAGCGCAATGGCGGAAATCCGCGAAAAACTCGCGCAGGACAAATCGCTCCCGCCGGGGGCCATCGAGTTCGGTGGCTTGTTCCAGCAGCAACAGGAATCCTTCCGCAACCTCCTGCTCGTCCTGGCCACGGCCATCCTCCTCGTCTTCACCGTGCTGCTCATCGAGTTCCGTTCCTACCATGAGCCCATCGCCATCGTTTTCGGTTCCGTGCTTTCGCTGCTTGGCACCGTGCTCGCTCTCTGGCTCACCGGTACCACGCTGAATATTGTCAGCTTCCTTGGCGCCATTATCGGCGTCGGGATTGTGGCCAAAAATGGCATCCTCATGCTCGACTGCGTGACCCATTTGCGCTCTGCCGGAGCCACGCTCGACGAAGCCCTCGTCCGCTCTGGCCACCGCCGCCTGCGCCCTGTCCTCATGACCTCGCTCGCCGCCGGCATCGGCATGCTGCCCCTCGCCTATGGCATCGGCAGCGGAGCCGATATGCTCAAGCCCCTCGCCATCGGCGTCATCGGTGCGCTTTGTTTCTCGATGTTTTTCTCCCTCATCGCCACGCCGGTCCTTTACCGCCTCCTGTGCGGGCCAGACCGCCCGGCGTGATTCTGCGAAAGGTGAAGGATGGCGGCGGCGGCGCGCACGGGCGCGCGGACTATTTCTTCGACTTGCCGTCCTCTTTGGCCTCCTGGGGACCCCAGGTAATTTGGAAGGCAAGGTAGCCTTGGAATTCCGATTGACCCTGAACGGTGTGGCCGGCGGAAAAGAGGATGTGATAGGTGTCCGAGAGATCCCAGATGCCACCGGCGTTGAGCGCGGTGGAACAGTGGCTGTCCACGCTGTCGGGCGTGCGGAATTGGATTTCCATGCCGGCGGTGAAGGACGTGGTGATCTTGCGCTGCACCTCCCAGCCGGCGAACCAGTAGTCGCGGTTGCCCTCGCCGGGATTGATCCAATAGCCGCCCCCGCCGTAGGTGGTCCAGTCGCCGAATTTCTTCTGCATCCAGATGGGGAGAAACACCTGCGCCTTGCCGTTGCCGAGATCTTCGTTGTGGTTGCCGGTGGGCAGCTCCACGATCGGGAAGAAGCCGATCTGGGGCAGCGTGTCGGTCTCGTGGAAAAATCGATATTTGATGCCCAGCTCGGTGTCGGCGTAGCCGTAACGCGCGGGCTCGCCGGGCGCCTTGTTGTAGCCAAAGGGGGCGATCACGTGGAGCTGCACGTCGGGCAGCACGCCGTAGTTGATCTCGATATGCGGTGCCGTGCCGGACCAGCCGTCGGCATTATGAATCTGCTGGGTGGCGAGGTAAAATTCCCAGTGATGGAGTTCCACCGGCTCGGGGTCGTCGGTGAGAAAAGGCGGACCGGCGTGGGCGGCTCCGGCCAGCGACAGGATCAGGACGGCGAGGCCGGCCAAAAGACGGAAGGGCGATTTCGAGTGCATCATGGGGATGGTTTGGTGGGTGGGCTGCGGAGTGGAAAAGAAGTGCGCCGGGTCAGTCGATGAACAAATAGAAGCCGATGATAATGAGCGCGGCGGCGCCGACTGCGGAGAGGACGGTGCCGATGAGACTGTTGGTGGTCATGGCCACTCCCCGGCCGCCTCTAGCTAGGCCAAAGAGTCCGCCCAGGGCCAGAAAGAGAACGATCACGATGGCGCTGTGCGTGGTCCAATGATGGCCGAGGACTTTTTTCATTCCGCCCATGACGGCCTCGCTCTTTTCCTTCACGACTACGATGATCGCATTGACGACGCAGGCGACGGCGAGAGCGAGCCCGAAGGCAATGGTGCGTTTGGAGAGGGTGGTGTTTTCCATGTGGGGTTCCGGGTGGAAAAGTTAGTGGGGCAGCAGGGCGACTTTCACGCCCATGGAGATGATGGCGCCTTCGCCATCCATGGCCAGGGCGAGCAGGGCGATCATCGCGGTCACCCAGAGCATGAGTTTGCGCGCATCCTTGCTTTTGGTCAGGTTGTCCATGGCGGCGATGGGCAGGTAGGTGGCCACGAGGAGCAGCATGATCACGAGATGCTCCTTGGTCTCCATGACCATGTTATGCGCGAAGGGCCACGGCCCCTTGAGGATGATGGCCTTGTCCACCTTATAGGCAGTGACGTACCAGTACCCGCCAATGAGAAACGCGAGCCACATGAACGCGGCGGCGCCCCAGCTCATGCGGCGGATGCGCGCCAGGTTGGTCTCGTTGGCGTGCAGCACGTCCACGAACAGCCAGGCGGCGGTGACGAGGCAGGCCACGCCGAAAAGGACATGGGCCATCAGGATGATCTCATTCATAGGGATGGGGGATGGGTGTGCGGTCGCTATGCTTTCTTTTTCCCGGTTTTCGCTCCGACTTCGTGGAAAAGTTCCTGCAAGCGGGCGCGCACTTCCTGCAAGGCCACGCGACCTTTCGGCGTGATCCGGTAGAGCCGCCGCCGGGCGCCGCCTTTTTCGTCGCGACCTTTGATCCAGCCATCTTTTTCCATCGTGCGCAGCATGGGATAAAGCGTGCCGGCGCTGATCTTGTAACCGTGGTGCCGCAGCTCCTCGATCATCCAGTTGCCGCACAGGTCGCCCTCCTCGGCATGGTGGAGGACGTGCATCCGGATAAAACCGGCAAGGACGCGCTGGAGGGGTTTGTCGACGGGATCCACTATCGAATTTCGATTACGAAAATCGTGGATAGCGATCCCTCACCCCCGGAACAAGAAAAATCCTCAATCCGTCGGCGTCACCGAGGCGTGCAGAAAGGCCTGCTCGTGGGCCCGCCACCGTTTCCAACTGGCGGGATCGTGCAACGCCTCTTCCAGCGCGGTGCCGAGTTCATAGATCGTGTGGTCAAAGCCGAGCTCGGCGTAGGCGTCGATGTTCTCCTGCATCGCACCGGTCAGCGCACGGAAAAGATCGCGGTCATGCGCGCCGGGAAATTCCAGGTCGTCCGGATGATCGAAGGTGAACACGCACGCGGCGAGATCCTGCGAGTGATGCCGGCGGCAACATTGCGGACGCGCCGCGTAGACACTGCAATGGCCATCTTGCAGGAGCGGGCAGATGATGTTTTGCGTGGCGTGCTCGAAGACGGTGAGCGGCAGCACTTTTTCCGCGTGCCCGGCCAGCCGCTCGAGCAGGGCTGAAATCGCCTCGGCGGAAAAATGACGGCGAATGTGGCGGGCGAGCAGAAAGATCTCGTGGGCGAAAACCTCGACCCGCAACGAGCAGCACACCGAGCAACCCGCGCCGCAATCCAGCTTCACGCCCTTTTCCGCGATGATCTTTTCGTTCAGCGCATCAAAGGCCGCGAACGAGCGGCCGACCGCGTGATCGTATTGCTCGGGCGACAGCGATTGCGCGATGTCGTCGATGAGCTGTTGGGTGGAGAATTCGGCCATGCGCAACCAGCGTGGCTTCCTCCGTGCGCGTCGTCCAGTGCGCGCGTGAAGGGTCGAGGTGTGCTGGAGGGCACCGCGCCGTCGGTGCCGGGAACCAGTCCTCAAGAAAGCGACGGCGCGCTCCCCTCCGGCTCCCGACGCGAAAGGCCTTTTGGCCGTTGTTCTAAGTCTTCAACGGCGCGCCCTCGCGGCGCGGCTGGAGCAGAGCCGAAAGGCCGGCGAGAAGGTCCGTGATCGAGAACGGCTTGCCGAAAATGGCGTCGAAAAGCTCCGGGCGCTCCACGCGACTGGGAATCCCGGTAATCAGCACGATCGGCTGTTCGGGCGCTTCCTTCTTGATCAGCGCGGCCAGCTCTTCGCCGTTCATTCCCGGCATCGTGCGGTCGGTGATGACGATGTCCCACGGGCGCACGCGGAAAAGACGCAAGCCCGAGGCGCCATCCGCCGCCATGCCCACATAGTAGCCCGCATTGCGCAGAACCCGTTCGACAAAGTAACACACCGTAGGATCGTCCTCCACGAGCAAGATGGTTTTGCTGGGTGGCGCGGCGTTCTCGGCAGGCGGAGTCATTTTTCGGTCGGCAGTGACGTGAGAATCGGTTGACCGCCACGAAACGGTCGTTCGCCGTCTGTTTTCCAGCGGCCCTGCCCCCGGGGAGACTCCCGGGAAAAAAATCGGGGTGACAGGATTCGAACCTGCGACCTCCTGGTCCCAAACCAGGCGCTCTACCAAGCTAAGCTACACCCCGATGCGAGGGGGGCACTATGCGGTGAAACCGGAGGGCGGCAAGGAATAACGTGTTTCCTCTTGGGGGAGCGGCGCTCCTCGTGGTTTTATCCTCCTTCCCCTCAAAAACTCTCGCTCCCCATGACGACACGCCTTCTCCTCTGTTTTCTCCTGCTAATTGCCCGCTTTGCTCAAGGCGATGAGGCGGTCCCCAAGCGGCCAACCCAGGCTGCACCGGCCTCGACTGCGATCACGAAGGGGCAGCGCATTTTCGCCGCGCACCACAGCTATTTCATTCAGGTCCCGCCCATCCTGACGGAGATCGCCACGGCGGGCGGCTTTCCAGATCAGGTCATCGTCGGCACCAAATACATCGGCGGCTCCAAGGCGCTCTACCACTGGAACGTGAAGGATGAGGACAACAAGGCCAAGGAAGCGCTCAAGGCCGGCGCCGTGGATGTGCTCATCCTCACCCCGGTTTATCTTCCCGATGACGGGATCGAAAAGTTCGCGCGCCTCGGGTTCGAGAACAATCCAAACATCCGCGTCACGGTGCAGGAATTCTGGCTGCCCTACGATGAGTACCAGCCGCACTACTTCGATCCGCCCGGCATTCCGAAACCGACGCAGGTGGATCACAATGCGCCAACCGGGGCCACCTTGCGGGCCATGCACGAGCGCTATTTCCAGGAGATGGATGCGCTCATCAGCGGCTTGAAAAAGGACTTGGGAAAACAGGTCGTCTACGTGGTTCCAGCGGGGCAGGCGGTCATCGCGCTGCGGGAGAAGATCATCGCCGGGCAGGCGCCGGGATTGAAGGCGCAGTCCGACCTGTTCACGGACCCGCTCGGCCATCCGAAGCTGCCCCTGCAGGTGCTCATTTCCTACGTTCACTACGCCGTGATTTATCGGAAAAGCCCGGTCGGCCTCCCCATTCCGGAAGCGTTGCGGAAGGTCAAACGCGAGCCGGCCGAAATGGAGGCCTTGAACCGCCTGTTGCAGGAAGTGGCTTGGGACGCGGTGATTCATCACCCGCTGAGCGGAGTCAAAGCGCCGTAGTCTATAGTGGTTCCATGGCGAGCGGTGCGCGCCGGAGGCGCCTCCCCAACCCCGTCATCCTGAGCTTGCGAAGGATCTCTGATTTCGCTCTGGCATCTCCCGCTTCGCCAAGAAGGCAATCCTTAAGCAATCGTCTGCCGCATGGGTGAGGAAAGGCAGAAACCAGAGGTCCTTCGCAAGCTCAGGATGACGGGAGTTTTCGCTCCGCGCCACTGAACCCCAGCCTCCACGATGCACGCCTAACCTTTCTTCTTCCGCTTCGCGACGACCGCTTTCGTCGCCTTGGCCCGCGGTTCCGCTTTGCGATGGACGCGCCAGGTCGTGCCGTACGGCTCCGCGCGAAAGTCGGCGCCACCCCAGAGGCGGACGGCTCCCATGATCGCTTCCCGGTTGCTGGTGCGCCGGCACTTGGGCGGCAGCGGCTCAAGCACCTTGGCATTGCCGCCCCCGATTACGGTGTCGGCCGGCCAGAAAATATCCTGCAGCAGCGAGACCGCAGCGTGCACATTCTTCTGCCAGCGCGCGTGTCCGTTGACCCGCCGTGCCTCCTTGGTCAGGCGCGACATGAAGGTCTGCTTGCGGCTGAAGGGGATCAATCCCAGCTCGACGGGCACGATCACGTCGTCCGCGATCAAGGCCGCTCCCACGCTGGTGCCAAAGCCCACGAAGAGCATCCGGCCGCCCTTGTAATTGGCCAGCGCCTGCAACGCGGCGTCGTTGATGATGCGCACCGGGCAGTTAAAGGCCTTGGCAAAGTCGAAGCGCAGCCAGCCGCCGGAAAGATTGAGCGGCTCTCGCACCAGCTTCCCATTTTCCACCAAACCGGGGAAACCGAGCGCGATGGCATCGTATTGCCAGTCTTTGCTCAGGCGCTTCACGCCCGTCACCATTTGCCGTGCGGTCAAGGTGCGGCCCGAGGGAAACTTTCGCATCTCCTCGTTGCCGCTCACCATGACTTTCACATTGGAACCGCCGATATCGATCATGAGCACTTTCATAAAAGGGAGTCTGCGGCCGGTGATGGATCGGGGGATTCAGCTATCGCTGCCAGCTATTCGGCGGATGTCGGCAGCACGGCTGCATAAACCCAAAGAACCGCTAAACCGCGAACCAATCGTCCGCCGCGCTTTTCGTCCCTGCTCCTGAACCAGCCAGCAGCTCGAGAAATTGGTCTTCCGTCAGCACTGTCACGCCCAATGCTTGCGCGTCCTCCAGCTTTGACCCCGCGCCGGGGCCCGCGACGACGTAGCTCGTCTTGCGGCTCACCGAGCTGGAGACATTGCCCCCGAGCGCGCGGATTTTTTCCGAGGCTTCGTTGCGCGACATCTTTTCCAGCGTGCCGGTGAGCACGAAGGTCTGGCCGGCGAACACCTGATCCCCTGCGCCCGGGCTGCTGCCGGCGGGAGCGATTTGGAGATGGTGCAGGCGCTTCAGGGTTTCGCGTCCCATCTCACTCGCAAACCAATCCAGCGCTGCTTGCGCGACCACCGGTCCCACTACCGTCACCACATCGGCATCGGTTGCCCCCTTCTTCTTCGCCGGTGCGGCGAAGGCTGCGTCGAGCAACCGCCGGCCGGCGGCATTGGCCTCCGCCTGCAGTTCCGCGTGGTGGGTGGCAAGCTGTTGTTTCTCCATCGCGGTCGCCTCTTTGTTGTGGCGGGCACGCGGATTGGCCCCATCCGCCTCGGTGTGCAACCGAGCGAGCGCCACCACATCGCGGAGCGACGCGGAGTCGCGCACGGCCTCGATGGTGGGGTGATGCTTCGCCAGGTCGTGGGCCGTCTCCTCGCCGACTTCCGGGATGGCCAGCGCGTGCAGCCAGCGGGCCAGCGGCAGGGTCTTCGCCCGCTCGATGGCGCCGAGCACCTTGGTCGCGTTCTTCTCGCCGAAGACGCGCGGTTCCTCATCGGTGCCGAGATTCAGCGGCCCGAGTTGTTCCAGCTTGAGATCAAACAAATCGAGCGGATCGCGCACCAGGCCGCGCTCGACCAGCTTGTCCGCCACGATGCCGCCGAGGCCGTCGATATCGAGCGCCCCGCGCTTGGCGAAGTATTCGAGGCGGCGGGTCAATTGCGCCGGGCAATTCACGTTCTCGCAGACCCACGCGGCGAAATCCGGGTCGCGCTTCACGGTGCTGCCGCACACCGGGCATTTCCCGCCGATGTGCGCGAGAAAATCAAACGGCGGCGTGTGCGGTGGACGCTTCTCCAGCACTACCTTCACCACCGCGGGAATGACCTCGCCCGCCTTCTCGATGACCACGGTGTCGCCGATGCGGATGTCCTTGCGCTTGATCTCGTCCTCGTTGTGCAGCGTGGCGCGGCTGATCGTGCTCCCGCGCAACAGTACCGGCTCCAGCTCGGCGACCGGCGTGAGCACACCGGTGCGACCGACCTGCACGGTGATGCCGTTCAACTTCGTCTCCGCTTGCTCGGCCACATACTTCCAGGCCTTGGCCCATTTCGGCGCGCGCGAGTGGTAACCCACGCGCTCCCGCTGCTCGAGGGAGTTGAGCTTGATGACCGCGCCATCCGTCTCGTAGCCGAAGGTGTCGCGGATGGAATCGAGTTCCTCGATCGCCGCCATCACTTCTTCTGCGGTGTGACACACGCGGGTGAACTTCGGTGTGCGCAAGCCGAATGCTTTCATCCACTCCAGCAGCGCAGCCTGGGTGGGCGGCAGGTCGGTGCTGATCTCGCCGAGGCCGTAGAGCACGATCTCCAGCGGACGCTGCGCGACCAGCGCCGGGTCGAGCTGCTTGAGCGTACCGGCGGCGGTATTGCGCGCATTGGCAAAAGGTTCCTCGCCCGCCGCGATCATCTCCTCGCGGATCCGCTGAAATCCCGCGACCGGCAGATACACTTCGCCGCGCACCTCCAGCACTTCCGGCGCGCTCTTGCCGTGCAGGCGCAGCGGGACGCTGCGCAGCGTTTTGAGATTGTCTGTAATATCGTCCCCGGTCTCACCGTCGCCCCGCGTCGCGCCGCGGGTGAAGAGGCCATCCTCGTAGCGCAGGCTCACCGCGAGGCCATCTACCTTCGGCTCCACAAGCCATTCCAGCGTCTCGCCCGGCACCAGCTTCTCCACGCTCGCGATCCATTTGCGCAAGCTCTCGAAGCCTTCCTTGGCGAACAGATTGTCCAGCGAAAGCATCGGCACCCCATGGCGCACCTGCTCGAAACCCGCGGTCGCCTTTTCGCCGACCCGCTGCGTCGGCGAATCGGGCGTCAGGAATTCCGGGTGCGCCGTCTCGAGATCGCGCAGCTCGCGAAAGAGGGCGTCGTACTCCGCGTCCGCGATGGTCGGCGTCGCCTCGTCGTAGTAGCGCCGATTGTGCTCCTCAATCTGCTGCCGGAGCTGGTCGATGCGGGAGTGAACGTTGGGCATAAAGCATTTCGCGGAGTAGATTTCCGAATCGAAATGGATGCGAGCCCGTTCTGTTTTCCAGAGCGGGTCCGCATCACCTCGATCTCATTGGTCGGCTAAGCGCTTCCGCCAGTGGTGTTCGTCGCAGGCAAAATGCAATACGCAGATAACCAGGACGATACCATCAGCAACTTCGTAGACGATCCGGTAAGGAAATCGGGTGGGACGAACCCAGCGGATATTCCTCTGGCGATGGCGGCGGGAAACCAGCAGCGGGTTGGCAGACAAGCCGTCAATGGCCTGTGAAACAGCGGCGACGAATTCTCCCCCAAGTCCGCTTTGCTGGCTTTCATACCAGTCGGCCGCATCCGCGATATCGACCTCCGCCTCCGGGCGAAGGATGACTCTGAAACTCATCGCACGAATCGGGACTGCAACCGCGCCTTGGCTTCTTCCCATGGCACGGCGGAGGCGGGGTTCTCGTCGTGGGCGGCCAGCCTGGATTCAATCAGCCGCTTTTCTTCGACGCTCAAGCTGTCGTCTCCGTCGAGCCAGCCGCCTTGCAGTTCGAAGACTTTCTCCATGACTTGCTGGCGCTGCTCGGGGGTCAGGCGAGGAAGTTCGTCGAGGATATCAGCCAGGCTCATAAGCGAAGCTTAGACGGCGCGGTGCGCGATTTCAACTCGGCTTCACGATCGCTGGGGGCATTGGAATAGCGCCGATTGTGCTCCTCAATCTGCTGCTGGAGCTGGTCGATGCGGGAGTGAGCGTTTGGCATAAATCGATACGAGGAGAATGGCTCCGGCGGCGCCGCCCAGCGTGTCGGCGGTCCAGTCGCCGACGTCCTTGGCGCTGCGACCGGGGGTCCATTGCTGGTGCCATTCATCGCTCCAGCCGTAAGCGGAAACGGCCAGGGTGTTGATGAGCACGATTTTCTTCCAGCTCCACTGGGTGTTGCGGCGCAAGGCAAACGCCATCACCACCCCGCCGGCCGAAAAAGCGATGAAGTGCAGGGCCTTGTCCCACCAGTGGGTGATGTTCATCTGCTCGACCTCAGCCGCGCTCAAAGTCGAGAGATAGAAAATGATGCCCGCCCAGGCGACCACGGTGCACCAGCAAAAAATACGGAACCAACGAGAGGAAAGCATCAGGCAGGATTGAGTGTCGGGCGATGTTTCACGATAGTGGAGGCATGGAAAGTCCAAAGCGCATTCTCGGCCTCGAAGGAGGCGGCACCAAAACCAACTGGGTGCTGCTCGCCGGCGACGGCTCCGTGCTGCGCGAGGGCGTGCTGCCGGCGTCCAATCTGAAGCTCATTACTGATGAGGCGCTGACCGATCTCCTTTCCGTGCTGCCGCGCGAGGCCACACATGTCGGCGCGTTCCTCGCCGGCTGCGGGACGGACGAAGACCGCGCGCGGCTGCATCGTCTCGTGGAGAAGGCCTGGCCGCAGGCGCAACTCTCCATCGGCAGCGACCGCGACTCCGGTCTCGCCACCGCTTTCCGCGACGGCGATGGCATCGCGGTTATCGCCGGCACCGGCGCCGCCGTGCACGGCCGCCACGGGCAGCGGATCGAGAAAGCGGGCGGCTGGGGCCAGTTGCTCGGCGACCGCGGGAGCGGCTACGATGTCGCCCGGCGCGGCTTGCGCGAGGTGCTCACCCATTTCGACCTGAACCAAAAGATCACGCCCGTCGCCGGGGAGATTCTCCGCATCCTCGGGCTCAACCGGCTCCAGGATCTCGTGGGCTGGGCCACGCAGGCCGACAAGATGAGCGTCGCGCGGCTCGCGCCCGCTATCTTCCGCGCGGCCCGGGTCGGCGAGCCGCAGATGCTGGAGATCATCGAGTCGGGCGCGCAGGTGCTCGCGGAGTTCACGCGGGCGGTGGCCGAGCGCCTGGAGTTTCCCGACGCGCCGGTGCGCCTCATCGGCGGTATATTTACGAATCACGAAGAGTACGCCGCGCTCTTCCGCTATCGCCTGAGCGCGCTGCTCCCCAAGGCCACGGTCGAATTGTGCGGCGAGTCGGGCGCCTTGGGCGCCGCCTGGCTCGCCGAGCACACGCCCAGCGCTCCGCCGGTGCGCGAGACTGTCGTCGTGGCCGATGCCGGCGCGCTGGCCGCGGCTGCCACCGAGCAGAGCAACCCGCGCTCGGCCGATCTCGAAAAGCAGACCACGGCGGAACTGGTCGAGCTTTTCATCACCGAGGAGCCGAAGATCACCGAGGCGCTGGCCGCCCGGCGGGCGGAGTTGATCGCCGCCGTCGATCTCGAGCGCGCCGCGCTCACCGCGGGGGGCCGTCTGTTTTATGTCGGCGCCGGTACCAGCGGACGCCTCGGCGTGCTCGATGCGAGCGAGATCCCGCCGACCTTCGGTGCTCCCCCCGAGCTCGTGCAGGGGATCATCGCCGGGGGAGTGACGGCGCTGCACCGCGCCGTCGAAGGCGCGGAAGACCAGCCCGAAGCCGGCGCGTTGTCGGTGCTGGAGCGGGGCGTGACCGCGCGCGATGTCGTTTGCGGCATCTCCGCCAGTGGCCGCGCGCCCTTCGTCCTGGGCGCCCTCGTTCGTGCGCGAGAACTTGGGGCGCGCACGATTCTCCTCACCTGCAATCCGACGCGCGTTGCCACGCGTTGGGACGTGGAGATCGATCTGCCCACGGGGCCGGAGGTTGTCACCGGTTCCACGCGCCTCAAGGCGGGCACCGCGACCAAGGTCGTGCTCAACATCCTTTCGACGTGCGCCATGGTCCGCCTCGGCCGCGTGCGCGGCAACTCCATGGTCGACCTGCGCATTTCCAACGCCAAGCTCCGCGACCGCGGCGTGCGGCTGGTGAGTGGCGAATTGAAGATCAGTTACGAAGAAGCCCGGGAGCGCCTGGAAAAAGCCAACTGGAACGTCCGCGCCGCGCTCCACTGAAGGCATTGGTCATGACAATTTTCTGGCAAATAATTTTCCGTCCACGCTGTCGCGCTGTTTTCGCGCTGGCGGGCGTGGCGCTGCTGATTCTCGCGACCAGTGCTATCGCCGGCGCGGAGAAGCAGTTCCCGGATTTCAACTTCGCAGTCTCGATCCCGGATGGCTGGCAGGAGATTGCCGACAAGGCGGCCCAGGGTGGGCTGGCGGCGGGCTTCTGCTCGGCGGACCAGACGCGGATGTTCCTGGTTTTCCGGGACGACCGTGCCGCACCGGCGGGCGAACTGGACGACCAATTTGTCACCGACTACGAGCAAAAGATCGAGAGCACCGGGGGCGGCAAACGGCTTTCCGGAAAGTTCGTGATCGTGCAGGGCATCAAGAGCTACGAGCGGACAGGGGAGGGGATGTGGAGGGGCAACAAGGTGACCACGCTGTCCCGCACCATCCCCTTGGGCGACCATTTGTATTTGCTGCGGGCGATGCGTTGGGATGGCGGCCGGGCAGAAGAGGATCCGGCGATCCGTGAACTGATGGAGAGTTTCCGTTTTCCTTCTCTGCCATCCACGCGGGATTTGGTCTCCGTGGTACCGTCTGAGCCGGCCGCTGCGTCGGTGCTCGCCGAGTCCTCCGCGCCATCTGCGGGGGACGAGGACCTCGGAAAATCCCTCGAGAAAAGACAGACCTCGAGCGACGAAATGGAGCCTCTGCTCATGACGCTGGCCATCGTGGGAGGGTCGCTTTTCGTCATTGTCCTGATCATCGTGCTGGTGGCGCGCCGGCAGAAAAAAAGCGCCGCGCCCGCTATGCCTCCGCCCGCACTCGCGCGAAAAGCGCCGGGACCACCACCTTCTCCCGCGAAGACATTCGCGCCGGCGCCCTTGTCGAAGGCATCGGCTCCCTCTTCGGCGAAAGCCCCCACCGCACCGTTCTTGTTGAGACCGCCCGTCGCGAAAGCCTCCGCGCCGCCACCCTCGGCGAAACCGGCCACGCCACCCCCTCCGGCAAAAATCTCCGTAGCGCCTCCGCCCGCAAAAATTTCGGCATCACCCCCCTCCGCAAAAACAGTCACTCCGCCGCTACCGGTAAAAGCCCCTGCACCGCCTCCCGTGGTGGATGCGCCGGTGGCACCACCGCCGACTGAAGCTTCCGCGCCACCCCCCTCCACGAAACCGGACGCACCACCAAAAGCGTCCGCCCCGCCTCCATTCGTCATCCGCCCACGCCAGACGTATCGGCGCGAATGACGCGACCACAGGGGCTGCCGCGAGCGCGTCAAAATCGTGTGCAATGCAACTTATTCACAGGCATTTGGGAACAACTCGGCACATGCCGATATTTGGGCGTCCACATTTAACACGCTGGCTAATTTCCACCACGTGTTCCCACGCATTCATTTTCCGCCAATGTGCAGGGGCTTACCAATTTACTCTGGTTTGAGCATTTTTATGGCGCGAAAAACCCGCTTGGCATGACCGGTGCTAAAGGAGCACGTGTTCGCAATTGCGAACGGGGAAAAAATCCAAATAGGGGAGCAGCTCGACTGGAGGGCATTGCCTGAGCGGACCGGGGGGAACCGTTCAGGCCGGGCCAGTCGAGCTGCATTTCCCTTGGGGTTGGGGAAGACGGGGAAGTGGAGGAAAGCAATCGGTCTTCAGTGCTCAGGAAGAGCAACTCGCCACCTGACCGACGTCACTGATCACTGACTACTGATCACTTCCCCCACTACAGTTCCTTCTCCAGTCGCTCGCTCAACCACTGCTTGATCATGCTCTGGTAATTCAAGTAGCGCGAGCGGGCGATGCGCTTGATGCGGGCCAGCAGCCGCGGATCGAAACGCAGGGTGATCGTCGTCGATTCCCGCGTGTCGGCCTTCAGCAGCGAGCCGTTCATCAGCCGCACTTCGAGCCGGGCGTCGAGCCAGAATGCGGCTTCCTCTTCTTCGCTTTCGAAATGCGGGACTTCGGCCCAAGTGGTGACGACTTTCATGAGGAAAAGAAAAGGGGGTTAGTAGGTGCTCTCGGCATTCTTCCGGTCGTAGAAGGCGAGTTCCTCTGGGGTCATGTCCCGCGACAGGATCGCCCGGTAGCGTTTCCCGTCGGTCCAGAAAACGGTGAAGATTCCGCGGTCGCTGACCGATTTGCCGAGATTGAAATAGCGCGCCTTCTCACTGTCATCCCCAGCCTCGGGCAGCAGACGCAGGCTGAAGGGATCCTCGAACGATTCCTCAATCTCCTTGGGCGAAATCTTGCGCAGATCGAAGGGGGCGTCGAGCCAGTCAAACTCCATTGGGTCTTTCGGATTGGGGATTGTGGATGGGATTCCTCCCGGAAGGCGCCCTCATGGCGCGTGCTGGATGAGCTCGATCTCGTAGCCCTCAGGGGCGTCGACAAAAGCGATGACACTGCCTGAACCCGTCGGCGTCGGGCCGTCGGAGAGCGGATAGCCCTTCGAGGCCGAATGCTTCGCGAACGCCTCCAGGTCCTCCACTTCAAAGGCCAGGTGGGTGATGTCGTGGCCCACCTTCACCTCCCCGCTGCCGTCGTATTTGCAAATCTCGATCTCCTCCGCGCTGCCCGGTGCCTTGAAGAACACCAGTTGCGAGCCTCGGGGCGAGGTATGGCGGCGCGTCAGTTCCAGCCCGAGCACGTCGCGGTAGAAGGCGACGGTCTTTTCGAGGTCGCTCACGCGATAGCGGGTATGGAGGAGCTTTTTAACCATGGAAAATTTCAGGTTTCGGATTTGGGGATTTGGGATTTAACCTCACCAGTCCGTGGATGACGATTGCTTTTCAATCCGAAATCCGAAATCTGCAATCTGAATCCATGATCTCACTCGGTATCGACAGCGGCACGCAAAGCACCAAAACGATCGCGCTCGACCTCGATTCCGGCAAAATCCTCGCCGCCGCGGCCCACAGCTACGGTTTCGTCGAGGGCCTTCCGCCCGGGCATCTCGAACAGGAACCCCAGCAGTGGGTGGATGCCGTGGACATCACGGTGCGGGCCGTACTGGAGAAGCTCGGCAAGAAGCGGGACGCGGTGAAAGCGATCGGCGTGAGCGGCCAGCAGCACGGGTTCGTACCCCTCGACAAGAAGAACAAGGTCATCCGCCCGGCCAAACTGTGGTGCGATACCTCGACCGCCGAGCAGTGCGCGCAGTTCGAGGAGGAATTTGGCGGCGCCGATGAACTGATCAAGCTGGCCGGCAATGCCATCCTCCCCGGCTATACCGCGCCGAAAATCCTTTGGCTGAAGCAGAATGAGCCTCGCAACTACAAGGCGCTCGCCACCGTCCTGCTCCCCCACGATTACCTCAACCTGCACCTGACGGGCGAACGCGGCATGGAGTACGGCGACGCCTCCGGCACCGGCCTGCTCGATGTGCGGGAGAAGAAATGGTGCGAGCCGCTCATCGAGTTCATCGACGCGGATCTCCTGCAAGCCCTGCCGCCGCTGGCCAGTTCGCGCCGGGCGTTTGGCCTGCTGCGCGAGAACCTGCGCGAGGCTTGGGGACTCTCCAAAGGCGAAGTGACCGTGAGCGCCGGCGGCGGCGACAACATGATGGGCGCGATCGGCACCGGCAACGTCCAGCCCGGCGTGGTCACGGTGAGCCTCGGCACCTCGGGCACGGTCTACGCCTTTGCCGACAAGCCGGTCATCGATCCCCAGGGCGAAATCGCCGCCTTCTGCGACAGCACGGACCGCTGGCTGCCCCTGGCCTGCACCATGAACGTCACCGTGGCCACCGAGCAGGTCTGCCGGATGTTCGGCTGGTCGCACGAGGAGCTGGAGAAGAATGTGAATTCCGCGCCCGCCGGCAGCGGCGGCCTCCTCTTCCTGCCTTACCTCAACGGCGAACGCACCCCGAACCTGCCCAATGGCAGCGGCGTCCTCCACGGCATGAAGACGGAAACCATGACGCCCGCCTATCTCGCCCGCGCGACGATGGAAGGCGTGACGCTCGGCCTCGGCTACGGCCTGAGCCGCTTCCGCGAACTCGGCATCCAGCCCACGGAAATCCGACTCACGGGAGGCGGCAGCAAGAGCGCCGTGTGGCGCCAGATCGCCGCGGATATTTTCGGCGTACCCACCATCTGCCTCGTTTCCGCGGAAGGCGCGGCCCTCGGAGCGGCCTTGCAAGCCGCCTACGCGAGCAAGGTGGCGCTCGGCGACCCCACGACCTTCCGCGAACTCGCGGAGAAATTCGTGAAGCTCGACGAATCCACGCGCGCCAAGCCGAACTCCGATCACAAGGAACTCTACGCCGAACTCCTCACCCGCCAGGGCGATCTCACCCGCCGGCTCCACGCGGCGGATTACTTGTAATGAAACTCGTCCTCGCCGCGACGGGCGCGAGTGGTGCCATCTATCTCCAGCGCTTGCTCGACCAAATCGACCCCGCTGCCCACGAGATCCATCTCGTCTTTAGCAACTACGCGAAACAGGTGATCAACGAAGAGCTCGGCGGCGAACTCCTCGTCGCGAACGGCATCCACCAGCACGGCGACAAGTCGATGAACGTCCCGTTCGTCAGCGGCTCCACCCGGTTCGATGCCATGGTCGTCGTCCCTTGCTCCATGGGCACGCTCGGGCGCATCGCCGCCGGCACCAGCGAGTCGACCATTCTGCGCGCCGCGGATGTCTTCCTCAAAGAACGCCGCAAGCTCATCCTCGTGCCGCGCGAGACGCCGTGGAATCTCATCCACGCGCGCAATGTCGTCACCGTCATGGAAGCGGGCGCCATCGTGTTGCCCGCCTCGCCGGGCTTCTATTCGAAGCCGCAGACGATTGAAGAGGTGGCCGATACCGTCGTCGTGCGCATTTTGGATCAACTCGGACTGCCCGCCCCGGGCGCGTTCCGCTGGGCGGAGAGCGCGGAGTGAAGCCCGCGACCAAGGCCAGGCTCATCGCCCTCGTCGGCGGCTGGATCGTGAAGGCGCTCTGCTTCACCCTGCGCTTCCGCATCCAGGACCCCGGCGGATTCCTGAAGATGCCGCACACGGTGAAGATGACCGGCATCTTCTGGCACAATACCCTCTTCATCATCCCCTGGTTTTACTCGCGCTACATGTCGCGGCGGGATTGCCCGCGCCACTCGAAAGCCCTGACCAGCGCGAGCAAGGACGGGGAAATCCTCGCCGCCTTCCTCGCGCGTTTCGACATCGGGGCAATCCGCGGCTCCAGTTCGCGGCGCGGTGCCGTGGCCATGCTCGAGATGGTGCGCACCTCCGAGGCCGGCTACGACATCGCCATCACGCCCGATGGCCCGCGTGGTCCCAAGTATCAACTCAACCCCGGCGTCATCACCCTCGCACAAAAGGCGCAGATCCCGGTGCTCGGCTTCGGCATCTTTTACTCGAGCTACTGGGAACTCAAGAGCTGGGACGCCTTTCGCATCCCCAAGCCCTTTGCTACCGTGGATATCCACATACTGCCCTTGGAAACCATTCCCGAAACGGATACTCCCGAAGCCTTCGAAGCCCAACGCGCGCGCCTTGAGAAAATGATGCGCGAAGCCAATCATGTCGACCTATGACGCTCATTGACGGAAAAGCCATCGCCCAAAAAACGCACGCCGCCAGCAAGGCCGCCGTGGCCGCCTTGCAAGCGCGCGGCGTCACGCCCGGCCTCGCCGTGGTGCTCGTGGGCGACGATCCCGCCTCGCGCGCCTATGTGCGCTCGAAGGACAAGATGTGCCTCGAACTTGGCATGCACTCGGTGAAGCACGAACTCCCCGCCGATACCGCCCAGGCCGACCTCATCGCGTTGGTCCAAAAGCTCAACGACGATCCCAGTATCCACGGCATCCTCGTGCAATCGCCACCGCCGCCGCACATCAATGAGCGCGCCATCATTGAGACCATCGACCCTCGCAAGGACGTGGACGGCTTCCATCCCATCAACGTGGCCAAGCTCGCGCTGGGCGATGCCGATGGCTTCGTGCCCTGCACCCCGCTCGGCTGCCAGCGCCTGCTCATCGAAAGCGCCATCGAGACCGCCGGCGCGAATGTCGTCGTGCTCGGCCGCTCGATGATCGTTGGCAAGCCCCTCGCCCTGCTCCTCATGAACAAGGGTAAGGGCGGCGACGCCACCGTCACCGTCGCCCATTCGCGCACGAAGCATCTCGCCGAGGTCTGCCGCGGCGCCGACATCCTCATCGCCGCCATCGGCCGCCCCGAATTCGTCCGCGCCGACTATGTCAAAGACGGCGCCGTCGTCATCGACGTCGGCATCAATCGCGTCGAGGACCCGACCTCACCCAAGGGCTACAAGATCGTTGGCGACGTGGCCTTCGCCGAAGTCGCTCCGAAGTGCCGCGCGATCACGCCCGTTCCCGGCGGCGTCGGCCCCATGACCATCGCCATGCTCATGGCGAACACCATCGCCTCGGCGCAGCGATTCGCCGCCTCGTAGAGACTCCCTCAAGGCGGCTCTGTCCTCGCGTGTCATTCTGAGCGGAGTCCGCTTTTGTGCCGATACCTACCGCGCGGGCGTCTTCTTCTTCGGCACCGGTGTCGCCCGTGTCGCCCGCGCGGCCTTCGGCTCGTCGTACTTCTTCGTCGTCGGCCAGATGAGGCGCCAGGGCTGGTGCTTCACCGTGTCGCTGGCCTGCTCGAGGTTGCCGCCGATGGTGGTGAATTGCTGGCCGATCGTCGTCAGCGAATGGTTCAGGTTGTCGGAGGCTGCCCGGAAGTTGCGCAAGATGACCGTGGCGTCATTATTCGCGGTGAGTTCCGCGGTGAACTTCTCGGTGTTCTTGAAGGTCTTGGACAGCGAGCCGTCGGGGCCGGTGATCTCGGCGAGGTGATTGAGCGATTGCCCCAGCTTCCCTTGGTCGCTGGTGAGGGTCTCGATGTTTTGCAGCGAGTGGCGCAGCGCGCTATCGTAGCCACTGATTTCATTGAGGTTGATCCCGAATTGCTTGAGCTCCTGGAAGGCCTCCGGCAGGTCGGCGCCTTCGGCGGTGAGCTTGGAGAGATTCTCGGAAGTCTTTTGCAAGCTCTCCAGCGTGCCGGTCAGTTTGCCGAGGACGGGATCGAGTCTTTCCATGACGAGCGGCGCGAGGTCGGAGAGACTGGCCGCGCGCTCGCCGATGAAGTGTTTGCCGTCGGAAGCCAGCCCGCTGGACTCATCGCCGCTGGAGAAATCGATGACCGATTCCCCGAGCATCGTCGGCTGCGTGATCTGGACTTTCACCGTGTTGAAAATCTTGGCCGAGGAATTGACCTGCACTTCGATGAGCGTCTCCAGCTTGGGATTGGGCCGGTCTTTCTCCAGCACCGGCGAGTAGAGTTCTCGCACCTGCCCGATCTTGCGGCCCGCCAGCAGCACCTGCGCGCCCGGCTTGATGCCGGCGGCGTTTTCAAAGTAGATGCGGAACTTTTTCTGCGGAGTGAACACGCCCGGCGCACCGAGATAGATGAGCACGGCGACGAGCGCGGCGAGCGAGAGCACGACGAGCAGACCGGTGCGGATTTCGTTGCGGACGATGTTCATGTGATCTCTTGGGGCAGACCTTCGAGCAGGGGGCCTTTGGTGTCGCCGGAAATAAATTGGGCGACGACCGGGTCGGAGCTCCGCTTGAAGTTCTCGGGCGTATCGTCAGCAATAATCCTGCTCTTGTAGAGCATGGCCATGCGGGTGGCGATGCGAAAGGCGCTTTCCATCTCGTGCGTCACGACGATGGAGGTGGCGCCAATCTTTTCGCTGAGGCTGATGATGAGCTGGTCGATGAGCGTGCTGGTCACGGGGTCCAGCCCTGCGCTGGGCTCGTCGTAAAGAATGAGCTCGGGGTCCATGATGATCCCCCGCGCAAGGCCGATGCGCTTGCGCATGCCGCCGCTGAGCTCGCTGGGCATCTTGTCGCGGGCCTCGGCCATGCCGACCAGTTCGAGCTTTTGCATGACCATGGCGTCGATCTCGGCGCGCGTATTGGTGGTGAGCTCTTCCAGGGGCAGGGCGAGATTGTCGCGCACGTTCAGCGAACTGATGAGCGCGCTGTATTGATAGACCATGCCGATGCGCTGGCGCATCTTGTTGAGCCGGCGGCGGCCCATGCGCGTGACTTCGAGGCCCTTGAACTGAATGGAGCCGCTGTCCGGCTTGAGGATGCCGAGGATGAGCCGCAGCAGCGTGCTCTTGCCGCTGCCGGATTGACCGAGGACGACGAGACGTTCGCGCGGAGCGATGGACAGGTTGACGCCGGAGAGGATCTCCTTGTCGTCAAAAGAGAGGTGCACCTCCTTGAGTTCGATCATGGGAGCGGCATCCGTCGTCATTTGTCGAAGAGGGCGACGAGCACGATATTGAAGAGGGTATCGAAGCCGATGACCGTGGTGATCGCGGTGACCACGCTGGAGGTGGTGGCGGTGCCCACACCCGCCGCGCCGCCGCGCACGGTCAGCCCCTTGTAGCAGGCCACCAGGCCGATGATGAGCCCGAAGAAGAAGCTCTTGAGCACGCCGGCCACGATGTCGCGAATGATGAGACTGTCGAGCGCACTATCGGCGAAGCCCTGCAGGGGGATATCGAACGCCCAGCTCGAGATGATCGCGCCGCCGAGCATGGCCATGGCGCTGGAAATCACCGACAGGCAGGGCAGGAGGATAAAGACGGCGAGCACGCGCGGGCTCACCAGCAGCCGCAGCGGGCCGAGCCCCATGGCTTCGATCGCCTCGACTTCCTCGGTGACCGTCATCGTGCCGAGCTCGGCCGTGTACGCGGCACCGACCCGGGCGGCCACCATGATCCCCGTCATGAGCGGACCGAGTTCGCGGGTGAACCCGATGGCGACCAGCGAAGGCACCAGGCTTTCCTGCCCGTAGGGCCGAAGCTGATAGCCGGTGAGCAGCGCCATGGTGAGCCCGATGAAGAACGACACCAGGGCCACCAGCGGAATGGAACCCACTCCGCTGCGGTCCGTCTGCTCGAAGAAAATGGACATCCGGAAGGGAAACCGCCCGCGCATCATGTGGTCGCCCATCTCCTCCACCGTGTGAATCAGCAACCACACGATGCTACTCAGGTGCTGGAGCGCCGAGCGAACCATCGGAAAGAGGATCATGCGCGGGGAGTTTCTGTCGGGGAGCGGCTGGTGTCCAGCGAATCGCCGGGAGGCATGCCGAGGGTAGCATCTCACGCCGATCAACCAAAGAAAAAGCTTGACATTTTCCTATTATGATGCGAGTATGGCGCGTGAAAAGGCCGGAATGGTCGGCGGGCTCGGCTGGGGAGAGAGAGGTTCTTTGATAAATCCAAGCGGGATCTGACTTGATGCAAATCAGATGCAGTAATGCACCTGTGAACGCTTCCGGGTAGGCGGTCGATAGCCTTGATCGGGCTGCCTGCCGGACAGAGGAAGGCGGAGACCGGTCAAGGCCGATCAAGCCCAGTCAAGGCTGGTAAAGGCTCAATTTTTTCCCGTCTGAGCGTTCCGGCGGACTGCGCGCAGGTATGGATAATGCCATTCAGTGGCATTTAGAAACGATGAGCCGGCAAAGGCATCTGTGACCTTCTGGCCGTGGCTTACACCCGCACCGGGTCCGGCTTCGGGATAGGCGTCAACCGGGTTTCCAGCAACTTTGACGACTTGCTGAAGACCAGCGTCGTCACCGCGGCGGCCAGGCCGAGGGCAGCGCAACCGAACCACGGATAACGCGGATCGAGTTCGAAAAGACGGAAGCCGAATTGCGGACCGAAGATGCCGGCGCCGTTCCACGCGAGCGCGAGGATGCCCATGTAACGTCCGCGCAGCTGCTCCGGCGCGATGCGGGCCACGACGGCGCTGGTAGTCGGCGCGCTGATCATTTCGCCCACCGTAAAAATGGTCATGGCGAGCAGCAGGGTGGGGATGGTGTGGCACCACGCATTGAGCCCAAAGCCGAGGCCGATGAAGGTATAGCCGAGCGCCATCACGCGCCGTGCGTCGAAGCGCAGGGTGAGGGAAGTCAGCGGCAATTCCGTGGTCACGACGAGCACGCCATTCCAGGCGATGAGCAGGCCGTAGACGGTTTCCGGTCGAAGGTGGAATCCGAAGGCATCGAAGGTGAGCCCCAGGCGCATGATATGCAGCGAATAGGTCGAGCCGAATTGCACGAACACCACGGACGACAAGAGCGTCGCGATCCACAGTGACTGAAAGAGATAGTCGCGTTTCAGGGCCTGGAAGGCGTCGCGCCACGGCGCGTTCTTCGTCTGCCCGCGCAAGCCATGCGGCAGCCACAGGATGGCGATGACGCCGTAGAGGGCGGTGGTGAAAGCATCGCCGGCGAAGAGCCAGAACTGCGAATGATTGGCCAGCAGGCCTCCGACGGCGGCGCCGCAGCCGAAGCCCGCGTTGGCGGCGAGCCGGAAAGCGGAGTAGGCGCGGACGCGAAGTTCGTTGGGCACGATGTCCGCCAGCAACGCGCTGGCCGCGGGGTGATATACCCCGGCGGTCAGGCCGGCGAGCATGGTGCACGCGACGATCGCGGGCAGCGCAGTCATCGTGTAAAGGAGCAGCATGGCGGCGGCGGTGCTGAAGGTGCCGAGCACGATGGTATTGCGTCGCCCGATGTGATCGGACAGCCAGCCGCCGACCGCGCTGCCGAAGATCGCGCCACCACCGAAACCACTCACCGCCCACGCCGCTTCCGTGAGCGTGTGCCCCTGGCGGGTGAGATAGATGGTGAGAAACGGCCAGACGAAGGTGCCGAAGCGGTTGATGAACGTCCCGGCAAAAAGCACCCAGAACGACCGCGGCAAAGCGCGCAGGTCGCTGATCATGGATTGGGGTTGGGTGGGCGTGTTCATGAGCCGGGTTCGTCACACCAAATAAAAAACCCTGACACCTCTCGGTGGTCAGGGTTGCATTCGGCGGTCTGGAGTAGTGGGACTAGTCAGTCATCGAAAAACAACCCTGGGTGGGTCGAACATTGCGCTGGGCGACGTAAAGGTTAACGCGGGAAAACATTCCCACGCGCGCAGAGTACGCCTGCCAGCCGGCAAAAGCCGGGAGCGGGTGCGTGGTGGAATGTTTCGAGGTCATGAGTGAGGGTGGGCAGCGTGACGTGTTAGTTAATGTGGGTCAAGCGGGGAGTGAGTCGGGGTCGGGTTGTGCCACCATTTCGAGAGGCGCGCGGTGGGCACGGCGGGAATGGCCAGGCCGGCTGCCGTGTAATGCGATGTGTCGTTGAAGAGGGTGAGACGCGCGCGGACGGAATCCTTGAAATCGACGATGTTTAGCGCGGCGGGATTTTGATCGAGGTTGTCCCGATAACGACGCGGGTCAAAGCCGAGCAAGGAGCTGAGCAGCAGCCGGATCGTCGCCTTGTGCGAAACGATGATGATCTGCGAGCCGGCGTGCGCCCGAACGATCTCGAGCAGGGCCGGCAGAGCGCGCGCCGTGACCGCGAGCCCGCTCTCCCCACCCACAGGCGCAAAGGTGTAAGGATCTTCTTCCCAAGCGGCGGCCTCCTGCGGATAGCGTTCGTCCACTTCGCGCCGCGTCATTTGCTCCCAGTGGCCATGCGAAATCTCGCGCAACCCCTCGCAGGGTTGCACGGGGAGTTCATGCGGTTCGGCGAGGAGGCGCGCGGTCTCCATGGTGCGTCCCAAAGTAGAGGCCCAGACCGCGGCGACTTTCTCGGTGCTCAGTCGCACGGCGAGCCGCCGGGCTTGTTCGCGACCTTCGTCGGAAAGGGGCACATCGGTCGCGCCGGCAAAACGATCCTCGGCGGAAAGCGTGGTGGCGCCGTGGCGAATGAGAAAGATGCGAGTGTTCACAACGCATTATGTTCTGCACGGTGCGCCAAACGACAAGTCTATCCGCGCTCCGCTGCCGTCAGGGAGCATCGCGCAAATAGGCGATCAAGTCGGCCATTTGCTGCACGCTCACGGCGGCTTCCAGGCCTTCCGGCATCGGCGAGCTGCCGGTGGCCTTGAGCGTGGCGATCTCGCTCCGCGCGAAGCTCTGCTCCGTGCCATCGAGACTCTTCAAGGTTACGCCGGTCTCCGTCTCCGCGGCGATGATGCCCGCGAGCGCGCGCCCGTCCTTCAATTCCACGGCGTAGAGCATGAAATTCGGTGCAACCTCGCGATTTGGGTCGAGGATATTGGTCAGCAATTGCTCGGGCGACCACGCGCCGATGGTGGCGAGGTTCGGGCCGATGTCGCGGCCCTCGTCACCTTTGCGGTGACAGGTGGAGCAGATGGCCCGATAGATCTCATGTCCCTTGGTGGCGTCGCCGCGCAGCGCGAGCACGGGCTGGTAACGCGTGATCACCTCCTGCCGCGAACCCGCGGAAACAAAGAGCTTCCCGGCGCGCTCGCGGAGAATCGGGTCGGGAAATCGCTGGAGGGTTGCGCGTACGGTGGGGCTGAGTTCGGCGGGTTTGATCTGTTGCTTTTCGACGGCCACGAGCAACGGTTCCACCCATTCCTTGCGCGAGGTGAGCACCCCCACGGCCGCTTCGCGCGCGGCGGGCGTCAAGGTGGGCCAGGCGTTGAGGAGCGTCGCGGCGACACCGGCGTCGCGCCTGTCTCGCAGTAATTGAATGAAGGCGATGCGGACCGGTTCCGGCTGATTCGGCTGGAGCAGCTTTTCCGCGAGCGCCTGGAGCGCAGGGAAATCCGCGAGCGCGAGGAGATCGACGGATTGTGTGCGCTGATCGATCGGTGCGGCGGTGTCCAAGGCGGAGTTTTGCGCTCTGTCGACGACGGTGAGCAGCCACCTTAGCCCATCAAACGATGCGAATGCCGTGGGCGTCTGGCCGTGTCGCGCGAGGCCTTTTGCCAGGCCAAGCGCACCGGCCCGCGCAGACGCCACGTGAGTGGCGGCTTCCCGTTCCAAGGCGTCGAGGAAGGTGCGACATTCTTCTTTGTTGGCTCCGGCCCCGACAATCGCGCCGACATCGCGGACAAAGGTGGCGGCATCCGCGGAATCCGGACTGCGCAAGACCGCCCTCGCGACCTCCACGATGTGTGTGCCGGCGCTGCTCAGGATGGCGGTGCGTATCCACGGGTCGGCAAGATCGTGCGCGGCCAAGGCGGCGAGTGCCGCGCCTGCAGCATCCGACACTTCGCCGAGCGAGAGCGCGGCCTGATAACGGACGCCCTTGGATGCGTCTTCCGTCAATCGCGCAACAGTAGCCCGCAACGCCTCCGATGCTTTCAATCGCGGCTCGGCGAGTAGCACGGCTGCCCGGCGCAGGTGTTCGTCCGCGTCGCGCGTCGCTGCGAGCAGATCGTCTTCATTCAAGGCGCCCAGGCCATCGAGCGTCCACAGGGCGTGCAGCCGCGCGAGAGCGTTGGCGTGTTGCGTTATCATCACGCGCAGTGCGGGCACGGCGCTTTGATCCTGCCGCTCAAAGAGCAGGCGCTGGGCGGTGTCGCTGTGCCAGGCGTTGGGATGGGCGAGCAGCGCGACGAGTTCCGCGGTGCTGGCCTGGCTCAGGCGCGGAGCGGGTCGCGGCCTGAATCCCGGCGGCGCCAGGCGATAGAGGCGTCCGCGATCACGCCCGCGTTCGAGATCCAGTGCGGCGTGAATGTCCTCGGGCAGGCTCCACGGATGCTCAATCACCTCGCGATACATGTCGCAGACGTGCAGGCAGCCATCGGGCGCATTGACGAAGTTCACCGGTCGAAACCAGATGTCGCGGCCGGCGCACCATTCGCGATTGCCGTCCACGCGCGTGCCTTTGAACGTGATGCTGTCGGGAGTCGTGGCGAGCCGGTAGAACAAGTTCCCCGCGACATCGGCCACGACGAGGTTGTTGCGAAACTCCGCCGGATACCCATCGCCGCGATACGCCGTGATGCCACTCGAGGAAGTCACCACGCCGGATCCGATGAGTTCGCTGCGCGGCATGTGCGCGGTCACCGTGGAATCCGCGGACCAGCGTTTCGCCCGCAACTCGCGCCACGCTTCGGGCGGGCTGGCGCGAAAGACGGGAAGCTGGTCGCCGGCTTCCGCGACATCGGCGAGCGCGCTCACCGCCGGCAAATAGGGATTGCGCGCGAGGTAACGGCTCTCGATCGCGACGTGTTGTGCGGGGTTACGGATATTGCAAAGGAAGCGGTTCCCGTAGTCGTCGCGCGTATTGCCGTAGCGGGCGCCTCCGCTCACCGCCTCCAGTGTCATGTCGCGCGGGTCGAGCCGCAGGTCCGCACGGCGCAGGCTCAAGGGCTTCGATTCGGGATGAGTGAGATTCTGGATATCGCCGCCATTGCTGCCCCCGGCGATGTAGAGCCGGTTGTCCAGCGCCCAGAGAGGATTGTTCATCACCGCCTGCACATTGAATTTCCGAAATCCGGTGAAGAGCTTTTGGTGAACGTCGGCTTTGCCGTCGCCCTTGGTGTCCTTGAAGTACCAGATGTCGGGCGTGGCGGTGACGATGATACCCCCCTTCCAGCAAGCGATGCCCGTGGGCCACGAGAGGCCCTCTGCGAAGATCGTGCTGCGGTCGAACTTCCCGTCGCCATCGTCGTCGATGAGCAGGCGGATCCGGCCGATCGCCGCATCGGTCGGATTTTCCTGGCTGGGCTTGTGGTGCGCCTTGTCGGTGTAGGGATAGTCGACCATCTCCGCGACGTAACAGCGCCCATCTTCATCGTAGGCCATGGCCACCGGGCTCGCGACCATCGGTTCGGCGGCAAGCAATTCCATGCGGAAACCGTGCAGGGTCTGGAATGTTTTCTCCGCCTCCGCGGGCGGGGTCGGCGGGACCGATGGGAACTTCAGCGGTTCCGCACCAATCGCCGCGAGCGCGAGAAGCGCGGCGAGTGCGATGAAGCAATTACGCACCCAGAAAGCGCTGGGCGTTGGCTTGGGTGATGGCGTCGAGTTGGGCATCGGTCAGTTCGGATTCCCGGAGTTTGAGTTTCGCGGATTCGAAGTAGAAAACGGGCGCGTACGAACCGAAACAGAGCCGGTCCACCGGGAGTTCCGCGAGTGTGGCCTCCAGGCCGGCGATGCCTTCGATCATGGCGATGTCCAGATAGACGCCGGTCTTTTGCAACGTGAGCAGGACCGGTTTCCCGGCGGCGACATGCGGCCAGTTGAGGATCATCACCCGTGCCCCCGGCGTTGCTTCGAGGGCACGCGGCAGCGGGGCGATATCCACCGGTGGAACGCGTAGCAATGGGTTCTGCGTCCGCTCGTCTTCGAGGCTCACCACGATCTGCACCGCCAACCGGTGCGACCCCGCCAGCTTGAGCAGTTCCGCGAAGCGCGGGTCGTCGAGTTTATAGCCGTGGTAACCAGGGAGGAGGCGCAGACCGCGCATGCGATGTTGCGTGGCGCAGGCTGCGACGTCGGCTTCCCAACGCGGGAGGGAGAGATTCACGATGCCGATTGGCTCGAAGATCGGGAACCGCTGGCCCGTCTCGGCGAGCCGCGCATTCACGCCGCCGATGTCCTTGTGCAGCATGCCATCAAACGACGACACCCAGGCGCGGGTGACGCCATTTTGCGTGAGTTTCGCCGCGAGCGCGGCGGGCGTTTCCAGCGTCAGGCGCCGGACGGGCCATTGATCGAGCCAGGCGTTGGTGTCGATCAGCGAGGTCCGTCGCTCAGCAGTCTGCGCGGCATGGATCCGCGTTCCAGTAAGCAGGCCTGCCGCCAGCGCGCCCCGCAGAAAATCCCGCCGCGGAAGTGTGATCGAGGAATCGCGCATGGGACTAGAACTTGATGCCCTTTGCTTTCAGGATCGGGGTGAGCAGGCGGATGAGATTCTCACCGAAGATCAGTTTCTTCGCTTCCGCCGGGATGTCCGCGCCATGGACCTTGGCGAGTTGCGAGGCGAAACTGCGCCCGCTCGCGTCGCTGCCATAGAGCACGCGCCCGGCGCCGAGTTCGCGCACCGCCATTTCCGTGTAGCCGGCCACTGGATCTGACCCAGCGAGGTCGGCGAAGGTATTCTTGAGCGGAGCGATGGCGCGGATGCCCTGCTCCCAGTCACCCCCGGTATGACCGCACACCAAGGGCATGCCGGAATGGCGTTGTGCGAGTTCGGCGAAATCGAGCGGAGTCGATTCACCCGGATAGTTGGCCATGACCTTGAGCCATGTGTGCTGGAAGACGAGGGCCTGCAACTCATGCGCGCGCTCGACGAGGCGATCGACTTCCGGCGTGTTGCAATGCTGCGCGACCCACAGTTTGACGCCCACCATTGGGCCGTCCTTCACGCACCGATCCAGTTCGGCGAGGCTCTCCTCCACGTGTTTCGGGTTGAGATAGACGAACCCGAGCAGTCGATCCGGCCATTTCGGCAGCACGCTGAGCACTTGATCGTTCTCGGCGCGAAACTTATCCGGCGCCGGATCCTGCGACCACGGAAAGCCCATATACAGGCACAGGCGCTCGATGCCCATGCGGTCGGCCACGCGCAGGAGCTTTTCCGCGCGTTGCTCGGCGGTGAGTCCAGTGGAGGCAAAATGCGTATGGAGATCCCAGATGCGCATGGGGGAGGGGCGGCAGCATAACGACCCACGCACGGCGCGGCAAGGATGGCGGGCATGCCCCTATTTCAACGTCATCAGATACGCAAAGAGATCGCTGACTTGCTGCGGAGACAGGCTGTCGAGCAGGCCTTCGGGCATCATGCCGCGGCGCAGAAATTTGGTGTCGCGGACGTCGCTGCGCGGAATGCGCTGATCTTCCGTGCCGGGCAGGCGCAGCACCACGGCGTCCTTGTCCTCACGCACGAGGAAACCTTCGCGAATGCCGCCGTCACGGAGGTTCACGCGGAAGATGTGATACGCGCTTTCCATCGAGGCATTCGGGGTAATTAGCCGGCGCAAAAGCGCTTCCTGCCCCATCGCGCCTGCGCCGCTGATGTTTGGCCCGATGTTGCCGCCCTGGCCGTTGATGAGATGGCAGGCCATGCACAGCGCGGTGATCTGCTTGCCGCTGGCGGCGTTGCCGGGTTGGTTGGCCAGCGCGCGGTATTTGGCGAATTTCGCGTCGAGCGCCGCGGCTTCGTCCGCGGTGAGGATGGGCGGGAGATCGCTCGTCTTGGCGACATGCGCGCCTTTTTGCAATGCGCCCCAGTCGCCGCCGCCCGTGTTGTAGAAGACAAGGCTATCCGGCTTGGGCGCGCCGAAACCGCGGTCGAAGTCGCGCCGGATTTCCTCCGCAGTGCGCGCGCGATTCCAGAGCCGATACTCCGCGAACGAGCCTTGCGTCCCGCCTTTGGCGGCACTCCACGCAATGCGCAGATTCTTCAGCGGCCCAGGCGCGGCCTTGAGACCGACGCTGTCGGGTTCGCCGTCGATGTAGAGACTCCAACGGCCTTCCGCGTTGCGCACCGCGGCGATGTGCGTCCACAAGTCAGGAGTGATCGGCTTTTTGGCGACGACCACGTCGCCGAGCGGTGGGAAGGCATAGACGCGCAGCTTGCCATCGAAGAAATTGATATCGATTTGACCTGGCGCCCCAAGAACACCGTCGGCATTGCCGATTTTGCGTCCCTGCGGCGTGAGCCGCACCCACGTTTCCATGGTCATCGGACCATCGAAACTCGTCTTCGTTTCCGTCCACGCTTCCTCGCTGCCATCGAGCACCAGCACCGGACGAAAGAGCGAACCAAGGTTGTCCACCAGTTTGTTAAGGGCCTCGTCTTTCGAGCCGAGCACGGCTTGCAGTCGGTCGAGCGTCGAGCCGTCGAGATCGCCGGTCGGAATCGCGCCCGAGGTTAACGCGGCCACGATCGCGGAAGCGCCGGGCTTGCTTTCGCTGAGCCGGTCGAGCGCCGTGCGGCGCTGCGCCGGAGCCGCTTTCGGATACAGCGCGAGCAACCGCGCCGGTGCGTCCTCGGCCTTCGAAGCGGCGAGCGCCGCGAGCGCATCGTCGCGCAAGAGTGTATCCGAGGAGGTCTCCGCAAGCTTCGCGAACAGCTCGCTGTGCTTGCTCCCAAAGGAAGCCAGCGCTCGCAGTGCCGCGCTCCGACCGCCGGGAGTCGCAGATTCATTTTCCACGATGGAGATCAGCTTCGGCTCCGTCGCCGCGAGGCCGAAAGAGGTGGCGAGACGCGTGCCGAGTTCCTGCGCGGCGGCATCACCGGCCAGCAAATCGCCAGCCGCCTCGGATAGCATCGGCGTGAGTTTTGCGGCGTCGAGCCGCGTTCGCACCGCGAGGAGCGCGTCAAGCGTGGAAACGCGCGTCGTCGGCTTGGCGAGGAGTGCCTTGAGTGCCTCGCCGACCCCGGCCTCATCGGGAAACTGCGCGAGTCGCAAGATCTCTTCCGGCCCCGGTGCGCGCTCCAGTAGCGGCAGCAGCTTCGCGACACGCGCCGCACTTGCCTTCGGGTCGAGCGCGAGCGATGCGAGCAGGCGGTTCTCCGCGGGCGATGCGTTCGCCGCGTCAGAATCCAGGAACTTCGTTACGTTGTCCGGATGCTGTTCGAGGAACATGCGCACGAGATAACGCTCGAATTCGCGATCATATGCTTCGCGTACTTTGATTGGCTTGTTGTTCTTCGTGGAAGGAGCGCTCGGCTCGGCGAGCGGGCCGCGGCCCATCGCGAGGAGAATGTGAAGTGCAGAATCCACGTCTTCGATCTCAAACCCTTTCGTGTCGGCCCCGGATTGCCGCATGACCGCGTCGAAATCCAAATGCCAGGCGAGGCGGCTTTCTGCCGAACGCGCCACTTGCGCTCGCACCTCCGGATCGGAGTCGTCGGCGAGTGGGGCGAGGACCTTCAAACGTCGGTCGGAGGAGACGCGAGCGTGCGTCCCATCGTCCGCCCAAGCGCGGACTGCCTCGCGACGGATGTTGCGATTGGGGCTGTCGAGCAACGGGCGGAGAAGGCTGTCGTCGGCGTGCCGGTTTGCTTCCACCACCCACATCGCTTGAATCCTTCGTTCAGAACTCGCCTTCTCATCCGCCACAATCGCCCGCAGCTTCGGCTCCAGGCTCCCGTCCGCGCGATCACTCAGTGCCTGCCATGCGAGATGGCTCTGCGTGAGCGACTCGCCGCCGAGCTTGGCCAGTAACTCGTCACCACTGGCCTTAGTGAGATCGGGTACGTCGAAGGGTTTCGTGCCGGTGGGCTTGATGCGCCAGATGCGGCCCCGGGTCTTGTCGCGGTCGGGATGGTTGCGCGGGACCTCGTTGTGCGAGATGATCTTGTTGTACCAATCGACGATGTAGAGACAGCCATCGGGGCCGATGCTGATCGCGACCGGGCGGAACCACGGGTCTTCCGAGATGACGAGATCGGCGAGATGCTCCAGCTTCCAGTGCGCGCCGTCGCGGTGCATCTTGATTGCGTTGATGCGATTGGTGATAGGATTCGCCACCAGCATGACGTCGCGCCACGGCTCGGGGAACGGGCCGGCTTTGTCCGTGAGCGCGAGGCCGCTCAGCCCTGTGCCGCCCATGCGGAAATCCGGCGCGGTGCCGGGGAATTCGGGCGCGTAACTTTTCATCTGTTTGTCGGAGCAACCCGGGTAGTTCGCGTACTCGTGGAAGGGCATCACCGGATAGCCATAGTCGTTGGCTTCCTGGATGAAGGCTTCACCCTCACCGTTGAGGACGAGGCCCCAGATATTGCACGGGCCTTGCGAGGTGACGGTGAATTGCGCGCCATCCGGACGAAACTTCCCCATGCGACATTGATCGAACTGGACACCGGCATCCGGCGGATCGCTGGGCCGATGGACCTTGCCGTAGTTGAACGCGCCCTGGGCCAGCCAGATCCAGCCGCCAGGCGCGCGGGTGAACTGGTGCGGCATGAGATGAGAATCCTGCACGCCGAAACCGGTGAGGATGACTTCCGTCTTGTCGGCTTTGCCGTCGCCATCCGTGTCGTGCAGGAACTCGATGTTGTGGCCGTGATGGACGTAGCAACCGTCGCCATAGGGCAGCACGCCGAGCGCGATGGCGAGGCCATCGGCAAAGACGCGCGGTTTGCTCGCCAGTCCGGTCGGCGAGTTCGGGTCACGATCGAAGACGAGCACCTTGTCCTTGCCGCGCCCTGCATACATGGCATCCGTGGCGGCGGCGTTTTCGTTGCCGTCCACGGGATACTCGAGCGCGGTGGTCGTCCACAACCGGCCTTTTTGATCGAAGGCCAGTGGCACGAATTTACCGATGCCATTGGGCACATCTTCGCTGGCCACGAGTTGCACTTCGAAACCCTCCGGAACTTTCAAAGCCGCACGTTCTTCCTCCGCTGTCTTCGCATTGGAAGCGACGGCGTTGTAGCTGATGTCGCGTCCGCCCGCCGCCGGCTTGGCCGCCGCGGGTGCCGGCGCCTCCGCCTTCAATTTCGCGCGCACGCCTTCCACCCCGCCGAGCTTTTCCCAGGTCGGCGCATCCGGTGTGGCCGGCAATTCCTCGATGAAGATGTCCTTGATCTGCACCTTCGTATTGCCGCCCGCATGAATCTGAAACCCGAGAATGCCGTCCTGCGGAATGTTCGGGTCCTCCTCCTTGTAGTCCACGCCCGGCGCGCCATTGATCCACGTGCGGATGCGATTGCCCTCCGCGCGGATCTCATAGTCGTTCCAATCCCACAGGTGAATCGCCGGGTGCACGACCGTCATGTCAGCGGGCGCGATGAACTTATTCCGCCGGCCCTCATCATAAATGCCCGCATACCACGATGGCTCGCCGTAGTCGCACTGGTAGCCGCACACCTCGTGGCCGCTCGGGTTGCGCTGGGTCCGGATCTGCACCCCGCTGTTGATCATGCCCGTCTTCGGATCGCCCGTGAGCTTGATCTTTAGGTGCAGCACGAAGTTCGAGAACGATTTCTTCGAGCACAGAAAATCGTTGTGCGGGATTTTCGTCGTCTCGTCGCCTCCGGTGAGGCAGCCATCCTCCACCTTCCACAGCGCAGGCTCGCGGCTCTCCCAGCCATCGAGCGTCTTGCCATCGAAAAGAGAGACCGGTGCGGCGTCGGCGAGCGCACCGAGGAAGGTCAGGGCAGGAAGGAGGAAGAGGCGTTTCATGATGGGAAAGTTCTGGGGTGGCGAAACGGACAACCGAATGGTGGCCGGATGCTTGGCGTTTGTCAGCCGACGAAAATCCACCACTGGCAGTGCGAAACGGCGCGTTACCAGGTGCTCGGGTCGGGCACCCAATCCTTCGGCAGTGGAGTGGTGTCGATCTGCTGGCTGCCTGCCGGGGGCGAAGCGTCCGGAGCGAGTTCGGTCACCGCGATCACGCCGGGCTGGCCCGCGCTGCGATCATTTGTGATCAGCAGGCGTCCGCTTTCGCCGGTCGGCGCGGCCGGGAGCAAAAGCCGCAGCGTGCGCAGCGTTTGAGGAGACCTTTTGTATACCGCGAAGTTGGTCAGCGCCGTGGTGTCGGGGAAATGATTCAGTTTTTGCACCACGCTTACGCTGGTCGCGAGTGTGGGCCAGAGCGGACGCTCAAAGCCATGGTGGTGAATGCTGATCGCCGCTTCCAGCGTAAGAATGGCGGAACCGGCGACGTAGAGCGCGCCGAGCACCGTGCCCACTCGCCATTTGCGCAAGGCATCCACGGCGAGCAATGCGGCCAGCACGTGCAGCGGAAATGTGCCGAAGAAGTATTGCGGTGCTGCGGGAATCCGCATCGCTCCAAACAGCAGCGCCTGCAAAACGAGCGCGGCGACCAGGACAAGCGTTACGCTCCGGCGCGGCGTCGCGGCCTTTGGCGTACGCACTGTGCGCCAGGCGCTATGGACGGCGACCCCGATTCCAATCCACTCTAACGGGAAGATCAGCATGGAGCATCCCTGCGCGGTCACATGCAGCCAATCCGGAGCGCTGAGTCGCGCGAGACTTTGCAGATAATCCGCACCGCTCAACAACCGCCCACCGAATAGCGGCGCCAGTGCGGAGGCAAGATGCGACCCTCCATGGGGGTAGCCTTTCTGCATCGAGCCGCCGAATCGCATGCAGAGTTGCCCGGCGAATTGCACGAAATAGTAACCGTTGAGCAAAAGCACGATGGCGCCAGCGAAGCACAACCCGCGGCGATCGCTCCACAGAGCCGGGCGGTGTTGCCAGGCCAGCCAGCCCAGCAGGCCGGCGGCGAGCGGCAATGACTGCGGGTGAATCGTGGGAACCAGCACGCTGGTGATCACACAAGCGCGCAGCGACCACGCCCGCCGGGTGCGCAGGAAATCCGCGAAGCTCGCGAGCGCCAACGCCCCGACCGGCATCGCGAAACTCGCGTCCCATAATACCCGGTGATAGGCGACGACGTGCGGTGAGACGAGCACGCCGGCAACAAACCAGCCGGGCAGGGACAGAGTGCGTGACAGCCAGAGCAGAGCGCCTCCCGTCACGCCTGCGCAGAGCAGCGCACGCAGGACGACGAGCGTGAACGGATCGTGCGTGACGAGCAGCAACACCTGATAAATCTGCGTGGGCAGCGGCCCGTAGCGGATGCCGAAGTTGCCGTACAGCCCACCCACGGCGAGCTGATGGTCGTGATTGGCGTGCCACGCCGTGGCGATCAAGCGCGGCTCATCGAGCAGCCACGAAACATCGCCCGGCCAAAGCGCGATGAGCAGCAATGCCAGCACGAGCAGCGACGGCGACAGGAAGTCGCGTCGGAGCGGGTGGGGTGATTCTTCGGCCATGAGCGCACGCTTGCTAGCGGAATGCGCCGCCCGCCGCCACGGCAAATCGCGGTGTGTGTGGGCTCGCGACTTCGCCACCGGGTGCGGTAGTCTCGTCCACGATGTCCCCCAATGCTCCCCTCGCCGAAACCACGATCGATGGCCCACGGACGCGGCGCTGGGTGCTGGAGGCCAGTGCCTGCGCGGAACTCGCGGCCTGCCGCATCGCCCGCGTCGGGCTGGACGATTGCGCGACGCCCTACGCCCGCGTTCGCCTCCGTCCGGCGGGCAGTTTTTTCCTTGAGGCCGCACAAGGCGAGGGGCGCATCCTGCTCGATGGCCGCTGGCAGCGCCTGCGCGCGGGGGAGTTGTGCATGGCGCCACCGCGCGTGTTGAATGCGTTTCACGCGGTGCCTGGCCGCCGCTGGGCTTTCGCCTGGGTGCGCTGCGAGGAACCGCCGTGGATCAAGCCGCTCGTCGGGGCCATTTCGCCCGTGCGCGTGCGCGCCGAGGTAGGCGAAATGTCCCGCGTGATCGGTGGCTTGCGCGATGAATGGGAAGGCGCACGCGATCCGCGCATGGTGCATCACTGGGTCGGTCTGCTGCACGGCTTGCTCCAGCGCCTGGCCCAGCCCTGGCGCGGACAGGAGCGGCTCTGGCGTCTATGGGAAGAAGTGGGACGCGATCCCGCCGCGCCGTGGACGCTGCCGACCCTCGCGGCGCGCGTGCATATGAGCGCCGAGCATCTGCGCCGGCTCTGCCTGCGCGAACTCGGCCGCACGCCGGTGCAGCAGTTGACCTACCTGCGCATGCAGCGCGCGAAAGAATTGCTCGAAAGCAGCGACGACAAGCTGGAGGCCATCGCGCCCACCGTGGGCTACGTCAGCGCGCTCGTCTTTTCGCGTGCTTTTAAGCGCTGGGTGGGCTGCACGCCTTCGGAATATCGCGGGGTGAAGTAGAGCGCGATCCCTCCGCGCTGTTGACCAGGCCTCAGTGCAACGCATCCAGCGGCACATCGAGCGGCGGGTGCTTTTTCCAGTCGCGAAAATCAAAGTGCCACCATTCGAACGGGTAAGGAAGAAAGCCGTGTTTGAGCATCGCCGCTTCCAGCGTTTTCGAATTGTGCGCGGCCTCGGCCGGAATACCAGCCGCCTCACGGTGGGCGCTCTCCGTGAAGTCGTCGAATGGCGTAGGCATTGGCAGTTCATGACCAGCGCGATCCACGATCGTCAGATCGATCGCCGTGCCGCGCGTATGTCTGCCGGCATTGATCGCCGGATTGGAAACGTAGCGCTCATCGTGGATGAGATCCCACATCCGCTGCTGGACCGACAGCGGCCGATAGGCATCGAAGATTTTTAGGCCAAGCCCCTGCGCGGCGAGTTCGTGTTGTACCTCGACCAGCGCCTGCGCGGCGTCGCGCTGGAGATACGCCTTCGCCACGGGATACAGAGTGACGTGCATGAAATTGTTCGGCGTCGCGTAGCGCAGATCGAAGCGGAAGCCCGCGTCCAGCGACGCCAGATCGACCAACTCCCGGACCGCCGGTGCCTGCGCATCGCGCACCACCGGAGGCGGCTCCGCGCATGCCGTCACTGCGGCGCCCAGCAGGAACAGCCACGCCAGCCTCACGGCAGCTCTTCGATCGTGATGTCCTTGTACCACGCCTCGGTCTTGCCGTTGCCGTGGACCTGTATGCCGATCAACCCAGTCTGCTCGATGCTCTCATCCGGCTCGGTGTAATCGACCGTTTGCACGCCGTTGATCCAAAGCTGAATGTGCCGGCCCTCGCAGCGGATGCGATAGTCGTTCCACTCGCCCTTCTTCAGGGTCTTCTCGATCAGCTCCTTGTCCGGCGTCGCGAGCGCTTTCTTGCGGCGCGATTCGTCATAGAGAGAACCGAAGTAGCCGTCGCCCTCGTCCGCCTGGTAACCGATCATTTCGAAATGATTCGGGATGCGCTGGCTGCGGAATTGCACCCCGCCATTCACGAAGCCCTCCGTGCCCACGAGCTTGAATTTCAAGCGCAGCTCAAAGTTCCCGTAGCTCTTGTTCGTCGCCAGGAATTCATTGTGCGGCACCTTCTCCTCGAGCGAGCCGCCGACAAAGGCGCCATCCACGACGCGCCATGTCTTCTCGGTGTCGCCATTCCAGCCGTCGAAGGTCTTGCCATCGGAGAGCGAGACCGGCGCGGCGTGGGCCAGCAGGCTGAAAGTGCAGGTCGCAAGCAAAGCAGGGAGAAACGATTTCATGATGCCGAGCGTGTGAGGATGAACGGGGATTTGCGAGAAGGATTTGAGCCGCGCGAGGGAACGAGTGCCGTGCGACGACTTCGGCAGCAACGATCAGCAGCGAAAGGACCTTTTCATCTTTCTGCTCACCGCTCCGCAGAAAGATGGCGTGGGCAAACGAATCGCCCGGGTTACGCACGTCTTCAGTGTATCGCGAGAAAATAATGTCGCGTTTGCACCGGAATGTTGGCGGGAAAAATCAAGCCAGGATCGTGCCGAGATGCTTCATTGGGCACGATAAACGTCTTCGGCAGCCGCCTTCATCCCCCATTTCGAAATATCATGAAACGTCGTCTTTCCCCTCTTTTTGCCGCGCTCATTTTGTCTGGCTGGATGGCGTCCGTCGAAGCCGCCACCGGCCCACTGCGCATCCTCTTCCTCGGCAGCGAAGCGGCCGGCAGCCGGCAGCATGTGCACGTGCTCATGCGCGAGTTGGGTCGCGAGGCGATTTGGTTCGATTACGCGGATGACGTGCAGACGGTGACGCCCGGGCGGCTGGCGCATTTCGATGCGGTGATCGAGGACGGCGCGACCATCGCGGCGAACGCCCCGCGGCAGGTGGCGAAGATCGATTTTGCCGGCGACGAGAAAGCGTGGGGCACACCGGAATTCATCGGCGCCGTGCGCGCGAAAGTGCTCGCCGCCGTCGGCGATGCGCGCCGCAAGGACTGGGAGATTTTTGTCGCCCAACGCGAGCCGGAGCAGCGCGAGCCGAATCCGTGGGTCGCCAATTACGAGAAGCGCCCGGAGCCACTCACCTTTCAGCACCCGATGAGCGTGCAAGGCAGCATCGAGCGCACGCAAGTGCCGGCGGACATGAAGCTGAAAGTCTTCGCCAGCGAGCCGGACATCATGAAGCCCATCGCCTTCGCGTGGGACGAGCGCGGGCGGCTCTGGGTCGCCGAGACCCGCGACTATCCGCACGGCTACAACCCCGACGGCACGGGCAACGACGACATCAAGATCTGCGAGGACACCGACGGCGATGGCGTCGCCGACAAATTTACGGTCTTCGCCGATCACCTCAACATCCCCACCAGTTTCACTTTCGCCAATGGCGGCATCATCGTCGCGCAGCCGCCGCGCTTTCTTTTCCTCAAGTCGAGCAAGGGCGACGACCATGCGGACATCCGCGAGGAAATCCTCACCGGCTGGGGCATCGGCGACACGCACGGGCAGGCCGGCAATCTCCACTACGGCTACGACAACTGGCTCTACGGCAGCGTGGGCTACGACGGCTTCGACGGCGTGGTAGGGGGGAAGAAAACGAAGTTCACCATGGGCACCTATCGCTTCCGCCCGGATGGCAGCGCGCTCGAGTTCCTGCACCAGTTCACGAACAACACCTGGGCGCAGAGCGCGAACCGGTATGGCGATCAATTCGGCGGCACGGCCAATGGCGCGCCGATCTTTTTCGGCGGCATCCCGGCGTCGGCTTTCCCGACCGGCCTGCGGGCGGTGAGCGCGAAGAAGATCAACACCGAGGACCGCGTCCACACCATCACGCCGAATTTCCGGCAGGTGGATGTCTTCGGCGGTTACACCGCGGCCTGCGGCAGCTCGTTCATCTATTCCGCGAATCTCCCGCCGCGTTTGCAAGGCAAGGCCATGGTTTGCGAGCCCACGATGAAAGTCATCACGCTCCAGGACGTGCAGCCGGATGGCGCGGGCTATGTGGCGAAGGATGGCTTCAATCTCGTGGCCAGCACCGATGAATGGATGTCGCCCGTCTTCGCCGAAGTCGGGCCGGACGGCGCAGTCTGGTTTGCCGACTGGCAGAATTTCATCATCCAGCACAACCCCACGCCGAGCGTCGAGCGCGGTGGCTTCAAGGGCGAAACCGGTCCCGGCGGTGCGCATAAGAACGACCTGCGCGACCATGCGCGCGGCCGCATCTATCGCGTCGTGTGGGATCAGGCGAAGCCCGTGAAGCCATCTCTCGCGGGCGCCTCCACGGCGGACCTCGTGAAGGCGCTCGGCGGCGACACCCAAGACTGGCGGCTCACCGCGCAGCGCCTGCTGGTCGAAGGCAAAAAGACGGACGCCGCCGACACGCTGAAAAAGATCGTCGCGGCCAATGACGGCAACATCGCCGCCGTGCATGCCCTCTGGACCTTGCAAGGCCTTGGCGCCCTCGACGACGCCACGCAGAAAGCCGCGCTCAGTGCGAAAGATTCCGGCCTGCGCCGCAACGCCGTCCGCACGTTGGGCGCCGATGCGAAGGCCAGCGCGCTGTTCTTTGGCACCGGCGTCATCGGCGACCCCGACGCCGACACGCGCCTCGCTGCTCTCGTGAAGCTCGCGGATTTCCCGACCACCCCGCAGATCCAGACCGTCGTGAAAAGTCTCGCCGCCGATCCCGCCGTGAAAGCCGACGAATGGCTCTCCACGGCGTCGAAAATCCTCGCCCGCAGGCACAAGGTGGAAGCGTTCAAGGAAGGGCCGAATCTCCTGCCCAATCCCGGTTTCGAGAATCTCGCCGCCGACGGCCTGCCCGAAGGCTGGGCGCGGCGCGACTACGGCAAGAAGCCCGGCAACGAGAACGCGGATTGGAAAGTCGTGAGCGGCGAGGGCATGGTGCACAGCGGCGCGCACGCGGTGCGGGTCATCACCCACGATGACGCGGACACGAGCCTGCATGCCGATGTGCCGGTGAAGCCCAACACCGAATACAAACTCAGCGGCTGGGTCAAAGCCCACGCCATCCACGGCAAGGTGAGTCTCAATGACAACGTCGGTCGCACGGAGACCGACAAGATTACCCGCGAGAGCGATTGGGTCGAAGTCGAGAGCATCTTCAATAGCGGCCCCAAAACGACCGCGAGCATCAACCTGCTGCACGTGGCCAAGGGCGACGGCTATTGGGACGACGTGAAGCTG
>NZ_JBDUCX010000328.1:0-6168 GCF_040003245.1 Chthoniobacter sp. | reverse complement strand
TTTCAAGCTCACTCCGCCTCCTCGTACCAGTCAAAAGTGCATAACAGTCTCTAAGGAATCTTTTCCCCTTGGGGTGTCGTCCATCAGTTTGAATGTCGCTTACCCCATTTCTGCGCGCCCCCTCGTTTTTATTGGTGTCCCTTTGACCCTTTGTCCTCTGCCCTTCTGGCTGCATTCGTTGCCCTGGCAGAGCGGCGCGAAGCGATGGAAGAAAGCGGGCCGCACGGATCGCAGAGCATCCCGGCCTTTCCATGGAGGCGCTGCGCGAGTGTCGAGGAAGTGAAGGGGGAGCGTCGAAAGAAGATTCCTTGGGGAAAGGGGAAACTGAGAGAGAGCGGGAGCGACAGCGGAGGCGCGCAGCGGGAGAGAGGGCGGATTTGCCCTTCACCCTTCACTTCCGCGCTTAAGTGCTTATGGGGTAGATGAATGTGAGGTGAAAGGGTGGGATCGGCGGGATTCACTTCGGCCTTCACTTTGGCAGTGGAGTTTACCGCCAATTACCGCCAATCAGTTTGCAATCTCCTGCATTCTGTTGCATCCTCCTGCAATCCCTTACTCTGTAATTTAGTGGGTTGGGCGGGACTCGAACCCGCAACCAACGCCTTAAAAGGGCGCTGCTCTACCATTGAGCTACCAACCCGGGTGGATTTAAGAGGGGCGGATGGATAATTCAGCGCGAATGGTGACGCAAGGAATAAATCCGGCTAGGTTCCGCGCCTCGCATGTTCGAACTGCCCGCCTTTTTTCGCAACCGCCGCGCGCTGACCATTGGGATCGGCGCGTTGTTGCTCGTAATGATGGTGGTAGGAATCGTGATGGGGAGGGAGTGGTTTTTGAAGCGGAGCCCGCTGCTGGATTCACCGCAGCTCGCGCTGGGAGCGTTGCAGGCGAAGTCGCTTTATTACAACGGCCGGGCGAAAAACTGGCTGCTGTCGCAACGGCCGGATTTGCTCACGCCGGAGGATCGCGATGCGGGATCGGAGCGGGCGCGGGCGTTTCCGCAGGCGGTGGAGAATCCGAAAGTATTTCGGCAACTGGTTCGAAAATACCAGTTCGATGCGCTGCTGCTCGTGGGCGATCCGAGCGAATATAAGCCGCTGTTGGAGCATCTCGTGGAGACGAAGGACTGGACGCTGCGCTATGTGGACCACACGAGCATGGTCTTCCGGCGCGATAGCGGGCGACCTTGGGAGATCGCGGATTTTGCGACGGTACGGGCGACGTTTGCGCAGGGCCGTCCACGCGACCTGGCGGAGGTGCTGGCGCAAACGGCGATCCGGCTGCTGGCGGTGAAGCAAGTGGAGGCGGCGAAGGCGCTGCTCGACGAGGCGTCACGAATCGCGCCGCGCGAGCCGCACGTGGCGAATGCGCTGGCGACGTATTACATAGGCAAGGGCGAATGGCGCGAGGCCACGGAGCAGGTGGAGCGGGCGCTTTCGGCCGATCGCGATTTTCTGCCGGCGCTGGCGACGAAGACGCAACTGCTCTACGGGATAAAGCATTTCAGCGAGGCGTATGACGTGTCGCTGAAATTGATCGCGAAGGTGCCGGACGATCCGAATCTGCTCTTTTACCACGCGAAGATCGCCCATGAGGCGCATGCCTACAAAGCGGAAGTCGCGGCGCTGGAGAAGCTGATCGCACAGGCGGAAGCGGATGGGCGGCCGATCGGCGGGTATGAGCTGTACCTCGGGCAGGCGTTCATGGTGATGGGTGACGCGCAGCGGGCGGTGGATGCGTTCATGCTTTCGCTGAATGATCCTGACCTGCCGGATGACCAGCGGGCGTATGCGCGGGAGAATATTGCACGGATCAAGAAGCGGACAGGGAAGTGAAGAGAAGGATGAAGACGGAAGGCGGAAGGATGAAGAAGCCAGTTGCCAGTCGTTACCCAACTGCGCCTGGTAACGAATCACCGGTCTTCATCCCTCCGCCTTCATCCTTCATCCATTTCTCGAGGTCGCGGAGGGTTTGGTGGGGACGATCCAGACGAAAAATGTGCAAGCCGGCGGCCTCGGCGCCTTCCCAATCGGCGCGCGGATCATCGCCGATGTGGAGGGATTCCGCGGCGGTGGCGTCGGCCAGGTGCAGGGCTCGCTGGAAGATCCAGGGGTCGGGTTTGTCGGTGCCGGCTTCGCTGGAGATGACGATGGGATCGAAAAACTCGATGATGCCGAGATTCGTGAGGATGGGGCGCAGGCGGCCGTCGAAGTTGGAGATCACGCCGAGGCGATAGTGAGCCCGCAGGTTGGTCAACACGTCGAGGGATTCGGGAAAGAGTTCCCAGATGCCGGGGCGGGTGAATTCGGAATAGAGCTGCGCGAAGTAGTCGAGGCGGGGCAACTGCTCCGCCGGAACCCGGCACTGGTCGAGCACTTGCTCGACCAGAGAAAACCACCAGCCTTTATCGTCATCCGGGCGCGGCTGATGGGAGCCGGGGCGGGTGGGCATTTGTTTCCACACGGTGCGAAAGGCGTCTGACAGGGCGTTCTCTTCCAGATGGCAGTCGAAGCGGCGGGCGACGTCGCGGTAGTGCCAGCCTACCCCTCGGGGCAGATGAAACAGGGTGCCGGCGGCATCGAAGAAGACGGTTTTAATCACGAAAATGAGTAAAAATGGGGTTTCGCAGCGTGAAAAGGCGCCGCTTTTACACTAGAGGCATTCCATGTTGACGCTTCTGGAAAGGTCGACTACTGTAGTTCTCCAACTCCGGCACTTGCAGAGTGGGTTTAGCGCCCACTTTTTTTTGTCCCCGGATGCGGAACTTGAACTATGAACAGTGAAATCCTAGCAGGCCTCGATTTTTTTGAGCGCGACAAGGGCATTAAACGTGAAGTGCTCCTGGAAGCGATCAATAACGCTGTACTCGCGGCTGCCCGCAAGGCGGTCGGTCCGGCCAAGGATTTGCGGGTCGATATTGACTCCAAGTCGGGCGACATGAAGGTCTACGCCAAGCTGACGGTCGTCGAGAAAGTCGAGAACAAGCACGACGAAATCTCGTTCGCCCTGGCCAAGAAGTTCAAGGCTGATGTGCAACTCGCGGAAGAACTCGAGGTTCCGGTAACGCCGCGCGATTTCGGCCGCATTGCCGCCCAGACCGCGAAGCAGGCGATGATGCAACGCATCCGCCAGGCGGAAAAGGAAATGATTTACGACGAATTCAAGGATCGCGCCGGCGAGATCGTGAGCGGCACGGTGCGTCGCTTCGAGCGTCTCGACGTCGTGGTCGACCTTGGCAAGTTCGAGGCCGTGATGCCGAACAAGGAGCGCGTGCAGACCGAGGACTACAACGTCGGTGACCGCATTCGCGCCTATGTCGTGGCGGTGCAGAATGGCGCGCGCGGCCCGGAGATCATCATCAGCCGCAGCCATCCGAATTTCGTCCGCCGCCTGTTCGAAACCGAAGTCAGCGAAATTGCCGACCGCACGGTGGAGATCAAGGGCATTGCCCGCGAAGCCGGGCACCGCACGAAGATCGCGGTGTGGAGCGCGAACGAGAAAGTCGACCCGGTCGGCGCGTGCGTCGGCATGCGCGGCGCGCGGGTGAAGAACATCGTGCGCGAACTCAACAACGAGAAAGTCGACATCATCCGCTGGAGCGCGGACACGAAGGAATTTGTCCTCGAGGCGCTCAAGCCCGCGAAGGTCAAGAGCGTGACGCTTGACGACGCGAAGAAGAACATTTTGATCAAGGTCGATGAAGACCAGCTTTCGCTGGCCATCGGCAAGCGCGGCCAGAATGCGCGGCTGACCTCCCGGCTGACCGGCTGGGACATCAACATCGAGCAGGACAAGTCGGTCATCGAAGATTTCAACGATCGCGTGAACAAGGCCGGAAAAGCGCTGGCCGACGCGTTGCAAATCGAACAGGCCATCGCGGTGGCGCTCGTCAAGGGCGGCCTCAGCACCCTGGAGATGATCGCGGACGTCGAACCGCAGGATATTGCCGACGCCATCGGCATCGCGCCCGAGAAGGCGGCGGAGATTCAAGCAGCAGCGAAGCGCGCGAGCGGCTCGCTGGCCTCCACGCAGTAGGTCATGAAGGCCTTATTCCAAAGAACTTTTGATGCCACCCACCAAGACCACCCACAAACCGGGAGCGAAGAAAGCCGCCGACGACAAATCGTCGAAAGCGGCCGCGCCCAAATCCACGGCCAAGGCCGGAGCTGCGGATAAAGAGAAGAAGGCTCCCGAGGAGGCGCCCGCTGCGCCCAAAGTCGTGCAGGAGGCGGTTTCCCTGATCGGGGATGACAAGCCGAAGGTAAGACGCCCGCGTCCGGCATCGCCGCTGGAGAACAAGATCCCGATTTCAAGGATTCTTGCGCCGGAAGCCCCAAAGCCCGTGGCGCCGCCGACCCCGGTCGAGGAACCCGCCGCCCCAGTCGTGGAGGCTGCGGCTCCCGCTCCCGCAGCCCCGGAAGCGCCCGCCGCTCCCTCCGACGAGAAGATCATCCATCTCAAGCCGCCCTTCACCGTCAAGGACCTGGCGACGGCGATGAACTTGAAGCCCTTCCAATTGATCGGCGACCTGATGGAGATGAACATTTTCGCCTCGATCAACCAGTCGATCGAGCCGGATGTCGCTGCGAAGATTTGCACGAAGCACGGACTCACGTTTGAACGCGAAAAGCGCAAGGAAGGTGGCGGCGTCCACAAGGTGGAAGTCGTCAAGGCTCCGCCGAAGGAATTGCCCAAGCCGAAGCCGGATGAACTGACGACCCGCGCGCCGATTGTGACCTTCATGGGCCACGTCGACCACGGCAAGACGACGCTCATGGACGCGATTCGCAAGACGCGCGTCGCGGCGGGCGAAGCCGGCGGCATCACCCAGCACATCGGTGCTTACAGCGTGGTGCACAATGACCACCGCATCACTTTCCTCGACACCCCCGGTCACGCGGCTTTCACGGCCATGCGGGCGCGCGGCGCGAACGTCACGGATATCGTCGTGCTCGTGGTGGCGGCGGATGACGGCATCATGCCGCAGACGATCGAGGCGTTGAATCACGCCAAGGCGGCGAAAGTCAAGATCATGGTCGCTGTGACCAAGATGGACTCTCCCGGCGCGAATCTCGACAAGGTCAAAGGCCAGCTCCAGGAAAAGGGACTCGTGCCCGAAGACTGGGGTGGCGACATCGGGGTCTGCCCGGTGGCCGCCCTCAAGGGCCAGGGCGTCAGCGAATTGCTCGACCGTATTTTGCTCGAAGCCGAAATGCTCGAGATCAAGGCCAGCAGCCAGCAAACGCCGCGGGGCACGGTCATCGAAGCACAAATCGAGCAAGGGCGCGGCCCGACCGCGACGGTCATCGTCCGCATGGGCACACTCAAGGTGGGCGATGCGTTCATCTGCGGCAATTTCGACGGCAAGGTAAAATCGCTGATCGACGACGCGGGCAAGCCGCTGAAGAGCGCGCCGCCTTCCACCCCGGTGAAGATCCTCGGCTTTTCAGGACTGCCGAATGCCGGCGACGAGTTTACCGTGATGGAGAGCGAACGCGCCGCCAAGGTCCTGAGCGCCGAGCGCCAGGCTGACGAGCGCATGAACAAGCTCGCCACGCCGCAGCGCGCCACGCTGGAGAATCTTTTCGCCAGCCTCGCGGACGAGGCGAAGAAGAAGCTCTACACCGTCATCAAGGGCGATGTGCAGGGTTCGCTCGAAGCGCTCGTCACTTCGCTCGAGCAGATCGAGAGCAAGAAGATCGACCTCGAGATCGTGCACAGCGCGGTCGGACCGATCAGCGAATCGGACATCCTGCTGGCCTCGGCCTCGAACGCCATCGTCATTGGTTTCAACGTCAAGGTGGAGAACACCGCGGCGCAGGTGGCCAAGCGCGAAAACGTCCAGATCAAGCTCTTCTCGATCATCTACGAACTCATCGATCAGGTGAAGGAAGCGATGGCCGGCATGCTCGATCCCGAGACGCGCGAAGCGGTCATCGGCCACGCCGAGGTCCGCAAGGTATTCGAGTTGTCCAAGGGATTGGTCGCCGGTTGCGCGGTCACCGATGGACGTCTCGCCCGCACCGCCCGCGCCCGCGTCCTGCGTGGCCGCACCCCGATTTACGATGGCGGTTTCGCCACGCTGCGCCGCTTCCAGGACGACGTGAAGGAAGTCCGGAGCGGCCTCGAGTGCGGCATCAAGCTCGGCGATTTCAACGACTACGAAGT
>NZ_JBDUCX010000327.1:0-6248 GCF_040003245.1 Chthoniobacter sp. | reverse complement strand
CTCCGCCGCGTCATCGGCAAGATTTTCAACGACACGGAAATCAAGGGCTGGTGCAAGGAATTCGAGCAAAAGAACCTCGCCGGCACCTCCCTGGCCACCGCCTGAGCCAACTGCACGGCGGTGAAGGAGTGACGCATTTAGCACCAGCGTTCCACAAACGCCGTCATCCTGAGCTTGCGAAGGACCTCTGATTTTTGCCTTTCTTCACCGATCCAGCAAAGGACAACGTGGTTTGTGTGACGACGCTGTGATCATTACCATTCCTGAACATGACCGCCGCCGAAATTGTCGAGCAAATCAAGGCGCTCCCGCCGCAAGAGCAACGCGAAGTATGCGAGTTTGTGCTGGCTCGTTTAGGTGACGATCATTTCACGATCAGTCCACCTATTCACGAGCCGATCGAATCAATCGCTGGGCGTATTTTTGAAAGGTATCCCGAGCTATTCGAGAAGCTCGCAAAGTGACCTTCCGACACGAACTATTTTCAGCATGAGCCTGCGCCTGCAAATGCTGCAAATCGCCCGCGTCGCGCCGAAGGTGCTCGGCGACTCCGCCGATCTTGTGCGTGCCTTTTTCACGCGACAGTTTTCACCCGAAGGCGGCGCCATGGACCGCGCGGGCCAGCCCGATCTTTACTACACCATCTTCGCGCTCGCCGGATTGCAGGCGATGCAGAGCGAAGAGGAAATCAAACATCAAACATCAAACCTCAAACCCTGGCTCGCCTCGTTCGGCGATGGTGCGGCGCTCGATTTTGTGCACCTCAGCGCGTTGGCGCGTTGCTGGGCGGCGCTCGGCCGGGAAGACCTGCCGGCGGGGCGTGCGGATGCTGTGCTCGCACGGATCGAGACCCATCGCTCGCGTGACGGCGGTTACGATGGGGACGTTGATGCGGAGCGGGGCAATGCCTACGGCTGCTTCGTTGCGCTCGGCGCGTATCAGGACCTCGGCCAAGCCTTGCCCGATCCGCTGCGGATGGTGCAATGCCTGAAGTTCCTCGAAACACCCGATGGTGCGTGGGCCAATGCGCGCGGGCTGAAAGTCGGCTCGACGAATGCCACCGCCGCCGCCGTGACGCTGATGCACCAACTCAATGTGCCGGTGAATCAAATCGTCGGCGACTGGTTGCTCGCGCAAGCGCACCCCGACGGCGGTTTCCTCGCCATGCCCAGTGCGCCGATGCCCGACCTGCTTTCCACGGCCACCACGCTCCACGCCCTCTCCTGCCTCGACCGCGAAGTGCCCCCGGCGATCCGTGAGCGCTGCCTGGATTTCATCGATACTCTCTGGAATGCCGAAGGCGGTTTCCACGGCCACTGGGCCGACGACCATCTCGACGCCGAATACACCTTCTACGGCTTGCTGGCGCTCGGGCATCTCAGCGTCTAAGCTGCGCGCATGAGTCAGTACACTGTTCTCTACGACGGCGATTGCCCGATGTGCGTTTTCCAGATGAAGGCGCTCAGTTGGCTCGATTGGTTCGGCGTGCTCGCGCTCATCCCGCTCAGCGACTCGCGGGCGCAGGAAATCGCCCCACAACTCACCCGCGAAGATCTCCAGGAAGCGATCCACTGCGTCACCCCGCAAGGCCGTATTTATCGGGGTGCGCGGGCGATTCGCTTCATGAGCCTGCGGCTCCCGCTGGTCGTGCCGCTGGGGCTGTTTATGTGGATTCCCGGCGTCATTCTCATCGCGGAAGTCGTCTACAAGTGGGTCAGCCGCAATCGCCTCATCCTCAGCCGCGTCTTCGGTTGCAAGGATGCCTGCGCCATCCTCCCGGCGAAGAAGCGCGAGCAGGACAAGCTGGCCTAGTCGTTTGGATACGATCGTGCGCTCCCGGCTCGATGCGGCGCTGGCCACGGCCACGCAGACGCTCCTTGCGGAACTCAATCCGCAAGGCCACTGGACCGGCGAACTCTCCAGCAGCGCCCTGTCCACCGCCACCGCGGTGGTCGCGCTCGGTGCGGTCGACCGCGCGCAGCATGGCGACTTGATCGCCGGCGGTCTGCAATGGCTGGCCCGGCACCAGAATGCCGACGGCGGCTGGGGCGACACCGTGAAGAGCCGCAGCAACATCAGCACGACCGCGCTTTGCTGGGCTGCGCTGAGCGGAGGCGCATCAACCACCGATCTCACGAGCAGTATCGCCAACGCCGAAGTCTGGCTCACTCGCGCCGCCGGATCGCTGCTGCAACTCGTCCCCGCCATCGAACGCCGCTACGGCAAGGACCGCACTTTCTCGGTGCCGATCCTCATGCATCTCGCCATCTGCGGACAAGTCAGCTGGACCAAAGTGTCGCCGTTGCCCTTCGAGTTGGCCGCATTGCCGCATCAGCTTTTTGGCGCGTTGCAATTGCCCGTCGTCAGTTACGCGCTGCCCGCGCTCATCGCCATCGGGCAGGCCATCCACTACCACGCACCGTCCGCCAACCCGCTTGTCCGCTTGATCCGCGAGTCATCATTGGCGCGCACGCTGCGCGTCCTCGAATCGATCCAGCCGGAAAACGGCGGCTTTCTCGAAGCCACGCCGCTCACCAGTTTCGTCACCATGGCCCTCGCCTCCGCCGGCCACGCGCAACATCCGGTGGCCCGTCGCGCCGTCAATTTCCTGCGGGCGAGTGCGCAGGCGGACGGCAGTTGGGCGATCGACACGAATCTCGCCACGTGGGTCACGACGCTGGCCATCAAGGCGCTCGCGCATCAGCCCGGCGCGCTTACTCCCGAGCAACAACTCGCCCTCCGCGAATGGTTGCTCGGGCAGCAATATCGGGTCGAACATCCCTACACCCACGCCGCTCCCGGCGGCTGGGCCTGGACCGACCTGCCCGGTGGCGTGCCCGATGCCGACGACACCCCCGGCGCCTTGCTCGCCCTGTTGCATCTCGGCGTCGTCGATGCACCCACGCGCACCGCCGGCCAGATGGGCGTACGCTGGTTGATCGACCTGCAAAATCGCGACGGCGGCATCCCCACTTTCTGCCGCGGCTGGGGCGCCCTGCCCTTCGACCGCAGCTCACCCGATCTCACTGCGCACACCCTGCGCGCCTGGACGGCGTGGCTGCCGCAACTCGATGACCCATTGAAAAAGCGCACTTTGAGCGCCGTCGCCTGCGCCGTCCGTTTTCTCCAGCAACAGCAACGCCCCGACGGCTCCTGGCTGCCACTGTGGTTCGGCAACGAACACGCCCCGGACGATGAGAATCCCGTCTACGGCACGGCCAAAATCGTCATCGCCCTGCGCGATTTGCTCCACCGCGGCCACGCGCTGCCTGAGGGCATGCTGGAGCGCGCCCTGCGCTGGCTGGTCGAGCGACAGGACGCTTCCGGCGGCTGGAGCGGCGCGAAAGACGGCCCGGTTTCCGTGGAAGAAACCGCCCTCGCCGTCGAAGCCCTGGCCAGCACGGAAGACGTCAGCGCCACGGATCGCGGCACCGCCTGGCTGGTCGCACAGGTCGAGTCCGGCCGGTGGAGCGAGCCGGCACCCATCGGCTTTTACTTCGCCAAACTCTGGTACTACGAACGCCTCTACCCGCTTATCTGGACCGTCGGTGCGCTCGGGAAAGCCGGTCCCTTGAATTCGCGCGATTGAACCTCCAATTCCCCTTCATCCTCTCGCCAGTGAAAACACTGGAAATTGTCGCGGCACTTGTCGCTACTCTGCAAGCGTGATACTTTCTCCCGCATGAGCACGATCCTCGAAGCGGACGAAACGGGCGCCTTGCGACTGCCACCGTCGGTGCTTCCTCATCCGGCCCCCCGCAGGCGCTATCGCGTCGCTATGGCCAGCGGTCAGGTCGTGGTAGACGAAATGACGCACGAGTCCGCGGTGGCCGAGGTGGCGGATCGTGGTGCCTGGCTGGAGGAACTGCGGCTCCGGCGGGAGCGAAACGCCAGTCAAACAGCAGGCACGCCACTCCAGGACATTCTCGATGATATCCGTGGTGAGCGTGCCTGAATGAGTTATTGGGACACGTCGGCGTTGGTGAAACTATCGCTGCCGGAAGCAGACTCAGTTCAGTTTGTCCAATCCGCCGGGACGACGAGTCGAATCGTAACCAGCGACATCGCGCGTTTTGAGGCGCAGACCGTTTTTCGGCGACGTGAGGCGGAAAGTGCGTTGCCGGCCGGCGAATCTGCTATTTTATCCGCCGACTTGGCGCGAGATGTGGCCAGCGGAAAGATTATCGTGCAAGCGGTCGACAGGGATGTGGAGCGTGAATTCGTGGCCGTGCTGGAGCGCTGCTTTTCCCAGACTCCGCCGATTTTCATCCGGACTAATGACGCTCTACACCTGGCCACGGCCAAAGTAGCGGGCGAGACAGAGTTTGTTACAGCCGACGCGCGGCAGCGAGGAGCAGCCCAGTTGCTCGGCTTGACCGTCCATCCATAGCGTTCCAAGGCCAAGGCGATGCGGGACTGTCCCGCTTTCGCCCATCACAACTCTCACACGGGTAGACTGGATATTCCCGCCGCCCCTTGTCAGTCTCCACCGCAGTGATGGAACCGCCTGCTCCGATTGCGCCCGCCCCTGAGTCCGCCGTGCTCGAAGTCCGTGGTTTGCGGCGGCACTTCGGCAAGGTGCCCGCCGTCGATGGCGTTGACCTCAATGTCCACGAAGGCCAGATCTATGGCTTCCTCGGGGTCAACGGCGCGGGCAAGACCACCACCATCCGCATCCTGCTCGGCATCATCGCCGCGGAAGCGGGCACGATCAGCTTGCTCGGCGAGACGACCCGACGCACCTCCGTCGCGCAAAAACGGTGCATCGGCTACGTTTCGCAGGAGCAGAATTTTTACCCGTGGATGACCGGCCAGGCGCTGGGCCGATTCGTCGGCGCGTTTTATCCCACGTGGGATGGCGCGGAATTCACCCGCCTGCTCGGTGTCCTCGAGGTGCCCGGCGACCGCCGCGTTTCCCAGCTCTCCGGCGGCATGCGCGCCAAGCTCGCCCTCGCCCTTGCGCTCGCGCCCCGGCCCGCGGTGCTCATCCTCGACGAGCCGACCGCCGGCCTCGATCCCCTGGCCCGCCGCGAGTTCATGCAGCTCATCGTCGCCCAGGCTCGCCAGCATCGGCGCACGACCTTTTTCTCGTCGCATCTCATCGATGAAGTCGAGCGGTGCGCGGATTGCGTGGGCATCATCGATCAAGGGCGCATGCGTTACGAAGGCCCGCTGGAAAGCTTGCGCACCACCGTGCGCCGCGTGCGCGTCGCGGACGGCGCGGAGTTCACTCCACCACCGGAGTTCGAGTGCTGGCAGGATGAAGCCCTCGACGGCACCCGCCTGTGGGTCCTCCGCGCTGCGGAAGAACACTGGCGCGAACTCGCTCTTCCGCCCGGGGCGAGTGTCGAGGCGCTTTCGCTCGAGGATGCCTTCCTCGCCTGCGTCGGTTCGCGCGTGATTGCCCTATGACGCGCGCGCTGCTCGCCAAGGAGTTGCGCCAGCACGCCTTCGCGCTGAGCTTCCTCCTGTTACTGCCCTTTGCCGGGCTCATCCTCATCTCGAGCCACGGCGTCATCCGGCGCGCGGGTGGCGGCGGCTTCGAATCCGTGCGCCTGCTGCTCACGCTGTTTCTGCCGCTCGCCTGCCTGGTGCTCGGGCAGTTGTTGATCGCGTCCGAGTTTCGCCAGAAGACGCAGCTCTTTCTCGAAGGCCTGCCTTTGCCGCGCTGGCGCATGCTCGCCGTGAAATTCAGCCTGGGCCTGGTGCTTACGCTGCTCATCTCGACCCTCGCGCTGGGCTACGTCGCCTGGCCGGCGCGCCATACCGAGGCGCTGACCCCGCGCTTCGCCACGCTGCTGTTTCTGAAAGGGGCGGGGTGGGCGGCGTTCGTCTACACGCTTTGTTTTGCTCATTCCTTCCTGGGGCGCTATCGCGTGCCCTTCGGCCTGGCCCTCGCGGGCGGCCTGCTCTACTGCTCGAACCTGGGCCTGCCGATCTCCGAGTTCGGGCCCTTCGCGCTGGTCGACAATCGTTTCGCCTTCGAGCGTTTCGTCTGGCCGGTCCACGCTTTCCTCGTCACCGGCGCTCTCGTGCTCGCGCTCGCGGTCTTTGGTTTTTGGCTTGGCCTGGTGCGCGATGCCACCGTCGCCGCGTTGCTCGCCGAGAAGATGTCCGCCCGCGAAAAGGTCTTCCTCAGCCTGTTCTCGTTCGTCGTCCTCCTCGTCGGTGGAGAAGTGAGTGAACATCGAAGACCTCCACCTCGAACACTCGCCCGGCTATCACTTCGCGATCGTGAACATGCTGGA
>NZ_JBDUCX010000110.1:0-21044 GCF_040003245.1 Chthoniobacter sp. | reverse complement strand
TGCTGGCCTTCGACATGAATGGGGCGCCTTTGACCGCAATCTATGGCGCGCCGCTCCGGCTGCGCGTGGAGAACCAGCTCGGCTACAAGATGGTGAAGTGGATCGAACGAATTGAGTTTGTCGAATCGGTCGAAATGCTGGGCAAGGGCGAGGGCGGGTCGAACGAGGACGACGAATACTTCGATCTCCTCCCGAATATCTGAAACTCCGGGTTTCTAAAGCCGGGACGTGTCTTCGGTCTTCGCGCGCAAGTTTCACCACCTTCTACAACGCTTGGAGGAGTAGGAGAAGGTTGCCCCCGTCACCCATCCCGATCTACGGTTCTGCGGATGTTGGGAAGCAAGCTATTCTCCGAACTTGACCCGAAGTTTTTCGGCATTCTCACGAGCCCTAACGCGCGGCTGTATCTCGATGTCATCGACGCCGTCGAGCGGGAGATGCCAAGCCGGGGCGACGCGCTCGATCATGCGGAGGCGCTTGCGATCATCGACGGCTGCGTGCTCACGCAGACCTTGCTGCCGGAGGATGAGGACGGGCCGTGCGAACAGGCACAGGCGTCGAGCGTGATTTACCGGCGGCTGCTCGCGGCCCGGTGGCTGGAGGAGGAAAAGCATTCCGACTACCGCCGCACCGTCTTCCTCGATCCTGCCGCGCAGACGCTGCTGGAGGCGTTTCGCAACATTGTCAGCCAAAGCATCGCATCCTTCACGGGCAAGCTGCGGCTCGTGTGCGACCGGCTCGCCGACCTCCGCGCTCCACATTCGCGCGCGGAGCTGATTTGGGAGGAGCTGAAGAACTGCCTGGCGCAGGTGCGCTCCGGCCTGCGCGAGCTGCGGCTCATTCGCAAGCAGGTGGAACGCTACGCGCGCCGGCAGCTTCAGGCGGCAACGCTCGCCGAGGCGCTCGACCTCATTTACAACGAATTTTCTCAGCTCATCACGCAACGCTGTTACCGCGAGTTGATCCATGCCCGCCTTCCCGAGCGGCTGCGGGAAGCAATGGCCGGCCTCACGGAGCTTGAGCAAGACGACCTCGCGTTGAATCGAATGCGCGAGGATTTTCTCCGCACGGAGACGGAGCCGGATGCGGGGCGCGCGATGGCGGAAATCGTCCGCACGATCGAGGAGCTGTCGCTCGCGCTCGGCGATGTCGAGCCCACGGCGGATCGGGTCGATACGAGCACGGCCGATTTCGCACGGCGGTCGCGGTCGCGCATTCGCTACATCCAGGACGTCGGTTCCGCCCGGCGGCAGCAGGTGAAGACGATCTTCGACTACGTCCGCGAGCATCTGCCCGCGGCGCGCCTGACCGATCTCGAGGAAAAGCTCGCGCTGCCCACGCCACGCCTCGCCGACTCCGGTTTGCTCGGCATGGCATCACTGCGGAAGCGGCGGGAATCGAGCGAGAGAGCGCCGCGCAGGCCCGTAGCGACCGAACTCACGGATGCGGACCGCGAGGAAAGCTTGCGCGAGATGGAGCGCAACCTGCGCAACTCGCTGCGCTTGGATCGCGCGAACAAGTTCGTGGACCGCCTTGGCATGGCTCGCGGCGAGAAGGTGCGTTCCGTCGAGTTGCCGATTCACGCCGAAGACGACATCCTCGACGTGATCTCGTGCCTGGTCTTCGCGCCCGCGGGCGGCGCAAACTACCGCCTTGTGACGGACCGCGAAGCAAACCCTGCCGCGCCCATCGGCTTCGACCCGAAGGCCGGCTTCGACGTTGAGCGATTCGAGCTGGAGAAGAAATGACCGACGACCTTCCCGCCCCGCCGCTCGCCAGCACGCTGTTGCCCGAACTTTCCGACTCGGATCGCGAGGAACTGCGCGCTGCCGTCACCGAACTCTTCTCCCGCCAGGCCATCGTCCGCGATCTGCCGGGCGACCGCGAACTTTACGACTGGGCGCGCATGCGCCTGCCGTGGGTCCGCGAAATCTGCGCGCTCATCGGCTTCGAGGTGGTGCTGAATGAAGACGAGCAGCTCATCTACGCGCTACCCGGCGAGCGCTCGACGCTGCGCCAGCTTCGCATCGAATGGACGCTCGTCCTGCTGGGCCTCTGGTATGACTACGATGTGCAACTCCGCGCCGACGGACCGCCCGTGATCTTCACCATCGAGACCTTCAACGAATCGCTCAAGACCAAGCTCGGCGATCGGCAGCCGTCGCTTTCCTCCCTGCGGGAAATCCTGCGCTTCTTCGCCGCGCGGAAGCTCGTGCGGATGGAATACGCCGACGACTTCCACCGCTCGCGTATCGAGGTGCTGCCGACGATTCGCTTCGTCCTGCCATTCGGCGAAATCGAGAAAGTCTCCGCCGCGCTCGAAGACCTGATGGCTGGCGGCGCGGAGGGCGTGGAGGAGGATCATGGCTAGCCGCTGCATCCGCCTCACGCGCCTCCACGCGATCCAATGGTTCGGCTATTGCGACACCTTCGACGTGCATGGAAACGTGCTCATCGCCGGGCGCACGGGCGCTGGAAAATCCGTGCTCATGGACCTGCTTCAGCTCGTCCTGATCGGCGATCAGCGCTCGAAATACAACGCGGCGAGCGACGGGCGCGGGCACACCTCGGGGCGCGACAAGAAGAGCTATTGCCTGTGCGACACGCAGGAGGATGTGAATGGCATTCCGCAATTCGCGCGCGACGGCGGTGCCACGTTCATCGCGCTGGAATTCACCTGGCCCGACGGCGCGACGACCGAGACGTGGGGAATGCGCATCGACTACGCGGATGCAGCGACGCAAAGCCCGGACGAGGAATTCTTCCGCATCCCCACGCGGTTGGAGCGCTCGGATTTCGTCACGCCCGATGGCTTCGCGCTGGAGAGCGATGGCTTTCGCCTGTTGCTGAAAAAGCATGACGGCGAGACGTTCCGCAACGTCACCGACTATCGGAAGCGGCTCGCGGAACATCTCAATTTCCACCGCGAGACCATCGACTTCCTCATGCCGTCGGCGATGTCGTTCGCCTTCCTGCCGAAATTCGACGCCTTCTGCCGCAGCTACATCCTCCAGGCCGAGGACATCAAGATTCAGCCCGTGCAGGACAGCTACCGCAGCTACCTCCGCATCCGCGAAGAACTCGACAAACTCGGCGACAAGGCGGACCGGTTGGAGCGCATCGTGGGCGCGCGGCGCGAGTGGGAGGAAGCCCGGCGGGATGCGGACGCGCTCGGCTTTTTGGAGGCGGATTTTCGCCGCGAGGCGACGCGGGCGGAAGCCGCGGAGTTGCGCGAAAAGCTCGCGGAGATTGACAAGCGGCAGGCGCGGCAGCGGGAGGAATTCGACGAGGTCAGCCGCGCATTCGAGGCGAAGAAGCAGGACCTCGAATCGCTGAAAAACCTCTTCCGCGATGAAGGCGGCGCAGTGCTGCTCGAACTGAAAGCGCAGATCGCGAAGGCGGTGGATCGCATCAAGGAACTCAAGCAGATCGGCGAGACGGTCGAGGAGGAAAAGGCGCGCCGGCTGCGCGCAACGGCGTCTTTTCAAAAGCAGGCGGCGGCATTTCTCGCGGAACGAAACGCGGGGAAGACAGGCGAGTTGGAACACGCGCTGGCCGCGCTGGCGGGGGCGCGCGCGGATGGGTTGAAATCCGCGCTGCGTGGAGTCGCGGCGGCGGTGCGGGGCGTGGCCGAGCGGCTGCGGGCGTCGGTGAAGGCGGAGAGTGAGCTTTCGCAAAAGACCGTGGGCGAACTGAAGTCGCTGCAGGATCAGCTTCGCAACCTGGAGTTCAATCGCGTCGTCCCGTCGCCGCTGCTCGATGAACTGAACAAACGCCTGCCGCGCCGGGGCCGCGAAAATCCCGCGCGGCAGCTTCGCGAGCTGTGTGAAGTGGTGGATGAGGACTGGCGCCCGGCCATCGAACTCGCCTTCGCGCGGAAGTTCGCAATCGTCGTGAGCCGCGACGACTACGCGGAGGCGCTGCGGATTTACAAAGATTTCGCGCAGGACAGCGAGCGGGAGTCGCTGGTCGATCCCGAACGCGCGCTGGCGCGGCATCCGGCGGGGCGTGAGGACTCGCTGGCGCGGAAGATCGAGTGCGCCGATTCCATCGCGCGCGCTGTAGTAAATGAGCTTTTTGGCGGTGTGGCATGCGTGGATTCGCTGGAGGATTTGCGGCGGCATCCCGACGCGATCATGCGCGACGGATTCCGGCTGCGCGGGCTCTTCGCCGAGCGTCCACGGCGCTACGACCAGCGCCCGTGCATCGGCGCGAAAGGACTCGACCGGCTGAAGGCGCATCTCACCGCGCAGGCCGATGAATGCTCGGCCCGGCTGCGCGACCTCGAGCCGCTGCTCACGCGGGAGACGCAGCTCGAGCGCTCCATTTCCGAGCATCGGCTCGACTCCGAGGACATCGACGCCGATCTCGCGGCGGCCCGGCAGCTTGGCGAATTGGAGGCCGAACGCGACCGGCTCATCGCCCGCAACACCGCCGCGACGACGCCAGAACTCGAAGGCCGGATGACGGCGATCAGCGGGCTCGAAAAGGAAGTCGGCGATCTCGACAAGAAGCGCCTCGACCTCCACGGAAAGCTCCAGTCGAACGAACGCTCGGACCTTTCCACCAAGTGCGAAACCGCCCAGCGCGCGCAGGAACGCGCGGAGAAAGATTACGACTCCATCGTGGGCGAACTCGGCGAGCGGCTCGTCGTCGCGCGGTGCGACGAACTGCGCGCGGAGTTGAAAGGGCGGCTGCTCGTCGATGCCGTCTGCGCCTCGCACGCCGCGCAGCAGCAGCGAGATTTGGAGAGCAAGCTACCGGGGATTGCGGATCGCGTGCAGCTCTTGCGGCAGGGCCTCGTCGATCAGCACCCGGAGCTGCGCGCCGAGCCGGATTTCGACCCGAAGACCGCGTGGAATCCGTCCTACGCAAAACTCCTCGACCGCATCCGCGTCGAGGATATGCCGGCGCGCCAGCAGCAGGCGCGCGACGAGGAACTGCGCTGGCAGGACTTGTTTCGCACGACCGTCGCCTCGCGCCTCGCCAGCGCCATCCGCGACGTGCGCAAGACGATCACCGACCTCAATCTCCAGCTCAAAAAGCCGATTGGCGACAGCCAGTATCACATTCGCGTGGACGACAATCCGGCGCGGGAGTTTCAGGAATACCGGCGCGTGCTCGATGCGTGCTCGATCACACAGGATGGCGAGTCGATCTTCGCCTCACTGGAGACGGATACGCGGGATGCGGTCGAGCGCGTCTTCCGCGCGCTAGTCGAGGAGCCGGAGGGCAAGCTCGCGCAGGCGTTTTTGGATTACCGCAGTTACTTCCGCTACGACATGGAGGTGAGCGATCCGCGCCGGCCGGAACTCGGCGCGAAGAGCCTCAACCGGCACGCGGATAAATTCAGCGGAGGCGAAAAGCAGACGCCTTTCTACATCTCAATCCTCGCCTGCTACCTCCGCGCGTATAAGCGCCACCTGCCGCAGCGCTACACCGAGCCGTCGCTTGGCATCGTGCCCATCGACGAGGCTTTTTCCAAGATGTCCGGCGAGCGCATCACCGACGCGATCCGCGCGCTGCGCGACGTCGATCTCCAGGGCATCCTTTCCATGTCGAGCGGCAACTGGCCTTACGCCATCGGCGAGTGCGACCAGGTGCTCGCGGTGCATCAGCGCGAGAGCTTTGTCGAGGGCCGCAAGCACATCCGAAACATCGGCGCGCTGCTCAACCGGCAGCAGGCCATCGAGCGCTCGAAGGAGTGGGCATGAGCCCAGCGGTCCGGCTGCTGGCGGAGAAATACCGGGCGCGCCGGGTCGGGCGCAGCGCGGCGGCGGTGCGCGACTTGATCGTAGCGTTCAATGATCTGCTGAAAGAGGCGGGCTGCCTCCACGGCCTCGCTCGTGTCGAGGCGGAGCGCGAGTTTTCCGATCTCGAAAAGCGCGACTGCGTGACGCTCGAACGCGCGACCCGCGACGCGAGCGCAATCCTGAAGGTGCGGCTGTCTCCGTCGGCGGAGCGCGCCTTTTTCGAGTGCCTCGGCGAGCCGGGACCGAACGCCGAGCGCAGCAGTCTCGCGGAGCTTTTCGACAAAGCGGCCGACCGGAACGTGCCGGCGGTGTTCGCCGAACGCTGGCGTTCCTTTAGCCTCGAATGCGCGGAAACGGCGCGCGGTGGCGGAAGCCTTGCGCCGTGCTTCGACCGGGCGAACGCCCCGCAGGCCGCGCAAATCCTCGACGCGCTTCCGAGCTTGCTCGCGTGGAATGGCGAGTCCTTCCGCCGGTTCGCGAGCGCCGTGATCTTCGGAAACTCCAAGACGCTCGAACTGCTCCAGCCGCGCATCGAAGCCTGCCTCGCGCGGCTAGGCGTCGGCGGGCTGCACGACCTCGGCATCCGCGAAAACCCACGCAGTATCACACTCCACGGCCCGCTCACGCTCGTGCTCGCGGATGGCGCGCTCGACCTCGCGCCGCTTCGCGAACCCGTGCGAATCGGTGCCGCGGACCTACGCGCCGCGCGTCTCAACACCAGCGCCACACGCTGCGTCACGGTCGAGAATGCCGCGATGCTGCACGAACTCGCGAAGCTCCAAAGCGGCGTCCTCCTCGCGAGCAGCGGCAGCGAAGGCGGCTTCGCTCACTCGGCGCTCATCGACTTCCTGCGCGCCCTGCCCGGCGCGATCGAGCTGCATCACTTTGGCGATTCCGATCCGGCGGGCTTCGACATCCTGCGCGATCTCCGCGAACGAAGCGGCTTGGAAATCACCTCTCTCCACATGCACCATCGCGCGGCACGGATGCCGGTTCCGCTCAGCGCTGACGATGCAAAGATAATCCGCCGTCTCCTCGCGTCGCCGCATTTGATCGAAAGCGAGCTGTCGGAGATCAAACGGATCGAAATCTCCGACGACAAAGGTGCGTTCGAGCAGGAAGACCTCGGGCAGCCGTCGCCTGCGTGGCCGTTTTATCCGCCGCCTCCGCCCGATTGAACAGGGCTCTGTCCAGCTACGCGAGAAAGTGCTGCCAGTCGCGGACGCCGTGGGGGTTGCGAATCAGAACGCTCGCGGGGACGACCGCGGTGTAATGAGTTTGCTCAATTTGCGCAGCCAGAGGACTGAACTGGCGACGGCGGCGCAGCATAGCCAGTCGCGCAGGTTCAGGGCGACGGTCGAGAAGGCGCTCTGGAGAAAAGGGACGTGGATCTCCGACTCGATGAAGCTGCAAGCCATGCTGGCCTTCGACATGAATGGGGCGCCCTTGACCGCGATCTATGGCGCGCCGCTCCGGCTGCGCGTGGAGAACCAGCTCGGCTACAAGATGGTGAAGTGGATCGAACGAGTCGAGTTTGTCGAATCGGTCGAAATGCTGGGCAAGGGCGAGGGCGGATCGAACGAGGACGACGAATACTTCGATCTCCTGCCGAATATCTGAGGCGCAGGGATTGGAAGAGCTGAGGTTAGACGCCCTCTAAGGTCGCTTGAGCCAGTAGGCGTATTGGTCCGGCAGCATCTTCTGCGGCATCTCCCGGCCGAGCGCTTGCGCGGCGTGATACGGCCAGTGCGGATCGGAGAGCAGCGCCTTGGCGATCATTACCAGGTCCACTTGTTCCGTGCGAATCAAGGCGTCGGTTTTTGTCGGATCGGAAATATTCCAGGAGGTCGAAGTCGGCAGGCCTGCCTCGCGTCCGATGCGCTTCGCAATGGGCGCGAGGAAGGCGTGCTCGCCCCACGGGATGCGGCTCACGTCCGGCGTATTGAAACCCATGCTCACGTCGATCAGGTCCAGTCCACCCGCCTTCATCCGGCGCACCAGCTCGATCGATTCCTCCATCGGCTGCTCGCCTTCGACGTAATCAAGAACTCCAAGCCGCGCGGTCAACGGCAGTTCGACGGGCCACACCGCGCGCACGGAGTCCAGCGTTTCGAGGAGGAAACGGGCGCGGTTCTCGAAACTGCCGCCGTATTCATCAGCGCGATGATTCGCCAGCGGAGAGAAGAAACTCTGCCCGAGGTAGCCATGCGCAAAGTGCAGCACCAGCCACTTGAAACCCACGTCGCGCGCCCGCTGCGCCGCCGCCACGAATTCTTTCCGCACCCGCGCGATGTCTTCCAGCGTCATCGCCCGCGGCACCCGCGGCAGATCCGCTCCAAAAGCCAATGCCGACGGCGCGATCGGTTGCCACGCTTCGGGATGGTCCGCCGGCAAATGACTGTCTCCCTCCCACGGACGGCTCGCGCTCGCCTTGCGGCCCGCGTGCGCGATCTGGATTCCCGGCACCGCGCCCTGCGCCTCGATGAAACGCACGATCGGCCGCCACGCCTCGGCCTGCGCATCGTTCCAGAGGCCGGTGTCTCCCGGTGTGATCCGCCCCTCCGGCGCCACCCCCGTGGCTTCCGCGATGACGAGCCCGGCGCCGCCGACCGCGAGTGCTCCGAGATGCACGAAGTGCCAGTCGTTCACCACCCCATCGACCGCGGAATACTGGCACATCGGTGAAACGGCGATGCGGTTCTTGAGGCGCACACTCCTGAGTTGGAATTCGCTAAATAGATCGGGCATGGGATGAAGGCAGGTGATCGTCAGATTCGGCAGCCGCCGGGCTACGAGTTAGCAAGCGCGCGGGGAGTGAGTCGCCGCACGCACCGGCAAGCTGGGTCCAAGACCGGACGCATCCTTCAGCAGGCCCATGCGCTGCGCAAAGGTGTCGGCAATCGAAGCAGCGCGTCCTTTCGCCTCTTCGGCTTTCGGCCCGGCGAAATGGGCATTCACGGTCTCCACGAACAACGCGAGCCAGCGGACGAAGTGCTCCTTTTGAACAGGCAGCACCGCGTGTTTCGGAAAAGGCGCGCCCTCATAAGTGCCGGCTCCGAAGAGCATCGACTCCCAAAAGCGATACATGATCGGCAGGTGCGTGGCCCAGTCCACATGGGCGACGTCATTGAAAATGGGCGCGAGCAATTCGTCCCTGCCCACCCTGTCGTAGAAGGAATCGACCAGCGTCTGGATGTCTGTCGCCGTGCTGATGTCACGTAAGTTCATGGAAGTGCGCGAGGCCAAGCTCCGACATGGAAGGAACCTGGTAAACTCTATCTCCTGCCTGGGCAGCTAACAAACGGCGCGCGGATTTCACTCGGCGACTGTTTCCCGCAGCGTCGCCCCCGCATACTCGCGATACATTTTTGCCATGACGCTGCCGGGTATGGCGGCCGGGCAAACGGCCACGCATTCGTAATTGTTTGAGCAGTTGCCGAAGCCTTCATCGTCCATCGCGCGCACCATCCCGAGCACGCGACTCGTCCGTTCGGGTTCACCCTGTGGCAGGAACGCGAGATGTGACACCTTCGCCCCAGTGAAGAGCATCGCCGACGCGTTGGGACACGCCGCCACGCACGCGCCGCAACCGATGCACGCGGCCGCTTCCATCGCCAGGTCGGCTTGGTGTTTCGGAACGAGAATTGAGTTCGCTTCCGGAGCGGAGCCGATGCGCGCAGTGATGAAACCGCCCGCCTGGACAATGCGATCGAACGCGCTGCGATCCACCACCAGGTCACGCACGAGCGGAAATGCCCTGGCGCGAAATGGCTCGATGACGATCGTTTGGCCGTTCGTAAATGATCGCATGTAAACCTGGCAGGCCGTCCCCGGATGGTTCGGACCGTGCGCCTCGCCATTGATGGTCATCGAACAGGTGCCGCAAATTCCTTCGCGGCAATCGGAATCGAAGGCGATCGGTTCTTCGCCGCGTTCAGTGAGTTGCTCGTTAAGAATATCGAGCATCTCGAGCAATGACGTGTTCGGCGAAATATCCGCCGTTTCGTAGTCGATGAGCTTCCCTTTGGACTTCGGACTTTTCTGCCGCCAGACGCGCAGATTGAAGTTCATTTTCGTCAGCGCTGGTGGCCCTTTTGTCGTCATTTTTGAGCGCACGATGTCTCTTTTTCGGACTTCATCTTGGTAAGCTTTTTTCTACACCGTCGCGTCCAATCTACCAGCCGAAATCAACCAAAGCGGATGTGGAGCACTTCGCCATGACTCGCTATCGTTCCGCTCCATGACGGCAACACCTTCGGCGAGCCACGCGCGTTCACACTTCATCGGCGCACGGCAATGAGTGCGGACACACAGCAGTTCGCGCCGGGTGCGCCGGGGGCCGCGCCGCGCTGGACGCACAGCACGAAGGAGGGGCTCGGCACGGCGTATCACACGAGCTGCCGGCTGTGGTTCACGCTCTCGCACGGCATCGTGAATGAGATTTACTACCCGACCATCGACCAGCCGAACACGCGCGACTTTCAGCTTCTCATCACCGACGGCGAAACCTTCTGCCACGAGGAAAAGCGCGACCTCCAGCACGACATCACCTACCCGGAGCGCCACAGTCTTTTCTACAAGCTCACGAACACCGCGCCGGACGGACGCTACCGCATCATCAAGCACATCTGCACCGACCCGCACCGGCCCGTGCTGCTCGTCCATGTGCGGCTGGAAGTGAAGGATGAAGCGTTGCGCGGAAAGCTCCGGCTCTTCGCCCTCCTCGCGCCGCACCTCGTCCGAGGCGGCGCGGAAAACTCGGGCTGGCCGTGCGAATTCGCCGGCCGGCGGGTCTTCCACGTCGAGCGGGAACGCACGCATCTTTCCTTCGGCTGCGCGCCGGATTTCACGCGCCGCTCGGTCGGCTTTGTCGGCACGAGCGATGGTTGGCAGGACTTGATGGCGGACTTCCGGATGGATTGGGAATACCGCGCCGTCGAGCGCGGCAACATCGCGCTCACGGCGGAACTCGATCCGGCGCACGAGGAGTGGACACTCGGCGTGGCTTTTGGCGCGACCGCGCAAAGCTCCGCGACCACGCTGCTGCAGAGCCTCGCCGATCCATTTGAGCGGCATCGCGAGGGCTACGTGCGGCAATGGCGACGCACGGAAATCAGCGAGGAGTTCGACTTTTCTGTCCACACCGGCGACGACGGCGGGCTCTATCGACTCTCGCGCTGCATCCTGCTCGCGCACGAGGACAAGCTTTTCCAAGGCGCGGTGATCGCGTCGCTGTCGATCCCGTGGGGTGAGACGAAGGGTGACAACGAACTCGGCGGGTATCATCTCGTCTGGACGCGCGATCTCGTGCAAAGCGCCACCGCGCTGCTCGCCACCGGGCAAAGACACACGCCGCTGCGCGCGCTCATCTGGCTCGGTTGCATCCAGAAAAAGGACGGCTCGTTTCCGCAGAATTCGTGGATCGATGGACGCAGTTATTGGACGGGTTTGCAGCTCGATGAAATCGCCGCGCCGATGCTGCTCGCCTGGCGTTTACGGCGGGAGCAGGCGCTCGCCGAATTCGATCCGTGGCCGATGATGGCCAACGCCGCGCGCTATCTGCTGCTGCAAGGCCCGGTGACTGCGCAGGAGCGCTGGGAAGAGCAGAGCGGCTATTCACCTTCGACGCTCGCCACGATCATCGCGGGGCTGGTCTGTGCGGCGGAATGTGCGCGGGAGCGCAACGCGGAGGAGACCGCCGAGTTTATCCTCGCCTACGCCGACTGGCTCGCCGCGCACATCGAGGACTGGTGCGCGACCTCGCGGGGTGAGCTGCTCCCCGGCAAGCCGCGGCATTACATCCGCATCACTCCTGCCGATCCTCTCGCGCCCGATCCGCATCCCGACGTGGACGCGCTCGACATCCAGCTCGCCAACGGCGGGGGAAAACATCTCGCGCGCGATGTCGTCGGCGGCGACTTTTTGCAACTGGTGCGGCTCGGCATCCGCGGCGCGGACGACGCGCTGGTGCGCGATTCGATTGCGGTGATGGACGCGGTGCTCCACCGCGAACTGCCGCAAGGCGACTGCTGGCGGCGCTACAATCACGACGGCTACGGGCAGAAGGCGGACGGCGGCGCTTTCGACGGCACCGGCGTCGGCCGCTCGTGGCCGATCCTCACGGGCGAACGCGGCCATTACGAACTGGCGGCAGGGCTCGACGCGCGGCCCTTCGTTGAGACGCTGGAGCGGATGTCGAACGACGGCGGGATGCTCTCCGAGCAGCTCTGGGATGAAGATGATTTTCCGGCAGCAAAGATGCGGCGCGGCGAGCCCACGGGCGCGGCAATGCCGCTCTGCTGGAGCCACGCAGAGTACGTGACCCTCGTGCGCAGCGCGCGCGACGGCGCGGTGTTCGACCGCATCGAGCCGGCGTATCGCCGCTATGTCGCCGAGCCCGTCGTGAGCCAGCATGAAGTTTGGACATTTCGCCATCAGACACGACGCATCTCCGCGGGCAAAATCTTGCGTCTCGTGACTGCCGACGCGGCTCAGGTGCGATGGAGCGCCGATCGGTGGCAGACGATGCACGACCTGGAGACACAACCGAGCGGCTTGCCGAGTTTGTATTTTGCCGATCTTCCCCTCGCTGCCGCGTCCTCCGGCACCACGGTCGAATGGACCTTTCGCTGGCTGGAAGCCGGACGCTGGGAAGGCCGCAATTTTCAGGTAGAGATCGTGTGAACGAAACTCTCCATCGCCCAAGCGCGAGTCCAGCTCACCTCAAAGCCTCGTCACCTGGACTCGTCACAAGGGGCCGCGCGCACTCGGATGAAGCGATGCTAGGTTTCAGAATGCTTTCCCCACCCAAAGACGAATCCTCCGCGATTCCGCCGGCGGTCCTCACGATCGGCCATTCGACCCGTGCTATCGACGAGTTCATTCGGCTTTTGAAAGCGCACGGCGCGACTCGCGTGATCGATGTTCGGACGGTGCCGCGTTCACGGCACAATCCTCAGTTCAATCGCGACACGCTGCCCGCTTCGCTCGCGGCGGCCGGCATTGGCTATACCCCCATGGCCGGGCTCGGCGGCTTGCGTCGTGCGCAGCCGGACTCGATCAACACGGGTTTGAGAAACGCCTCGTTCCGCGGCTATGCCGACTACATGCAGACGCCGGAGTTTGCCGCGGCTCTGCAAGAGCTCATCGAGCTGGCGAAGCAAGATCGCGTCGCGCTGATGTGCGCGGAGGCCGTGCCGTGGCGCTGCCATCGCTCCATGATCGCCGACGCCCTGGTCGCTCGCGGCATTCCGGCCGAACACATCATGAGCGAAGCCCGTCGCGACGCTCACTCGATCCGAGCTTTCGCGAAGAGAACCGGCCTCCGAGTCACCTATCCGCCCGACAACGCACAAGCCGAGCTTTTGTAAGCCTGGCGCGACCGCGGCTCTTCTCACGGCCCTCGGCGGAGTGGGCATGGGCCAGGAGTAGGATAGTGTAAAACGATCGCTCTGATACAAACGGAGTCATATTCGATCTTCTTGGGCGGGGTAGAGTAATGGCATCGCGAGACCTCCATTCCGACGGTCTTGACCTCAAATTCCCAACCGGGAGCAAACTATGGACATCCTTCTTCTACTCGCCCTTTTCGTCGTTCTCGACCTGATCATGGTCGGGCTGGTGCTGATCGCGCACCGAGTGGTTGGCGAAACGGAGCCGACCCACCGTGTCATTCGCGATTTGCGGCCTCTCGAAGACGCCCTCGTCGATTTCTTCGCGCGTTCCAAATCGTCATCAGCCGTCCTGAGCGTTCTCGCGAGAAATGGGAAGCCGGTCGGCTTCAAAGCGCTCGAACGCGATGTGCGAGCGGAGCAGGAACGGCGCAGGACGCACGACGAGTTTTCGCTTCAAGCGGTCCGAGCGGTGCTCAGCATTTTGCAGGTGGCGCGGTTTGTCCGCATGAGCCGGGACGGCTTCACGATCACCGAACTCGGTCGCGAAGCGCATCGGCGGATGCAGTCAGATGCGGTGCCGCGGTTGCATTCCGCAGCCACGAGTGGCAGCACATCTGGCGACGTCCGCCGCGTAAACACCAGCCCGACACCTCACGCGCGACGGATGCGGTCCGACCTTCGCCAGGAGGCGCGGACGCTCGTCCGTCAATGAACAGGCGCGGAGCCGTAAGTGGTCTTCGACGCGGCGCTCGACCGCACAACTCACAGAAAGGATACCCATGTTTTTTGAAAGCAAACTCACTGGGACTTTTAGGTTCCTGCATCTCGTCCTCACCCTGCTGGTTGGCCTCGCTCCGGTCGCGCTGGTGATCGCCGTGAAGGTGGCCCTCTACCGGCGCCGCATCGCGGAGGACAAGGCAGTCGCCACGACCCGCCCCGAGAAGGCAGCGCCGACCGAGCGCATGGAGTCCGATGAGGTCGTTCCGCGATCAACCGCGGGCAAACGGCGAACCCGCCTGGTGCGTCCGCTTCCCAAGTCCTTCCAGCCGCACCGCCCACTGGCGTTGTTCGTCGAGCGCCCCAACCGCGCACCCGCGCCGTTACATCGCGGCGGTGAGATCGCTTCTTAACGCGAGAGGGAACACGGTGCAGACATGACCATCTTCTCTGCCGCGCTGTTGTTGTTTCTGGTGATGGACCCGTTTGGAAACGTGCCGCTGTTTTTGTCCGTGCTGCAACCCATCGCGCCTGAGCGGCGGCGCAAGGTGATCGTCCGCGAGTTGCTGCTCGCGCTCGCCTTCCTGATCCTCTTTCTCTTCGCAGGACGCTACCTGCTCGACGCCATCGGCATCTCAGAATCGGTCCTGACAGTCGCGGGCGGGCTCGTCCTTTTTCTCATCGCACTGCACATGGTGTTTCCGCCGGTTGGCGGAGCATTCGCCGTCGATATGGAAGCTGCGGAAAACGATCCGGTGCTCGTGCCGCTCGCCGTCCCGTTCCTCGCCGGTCCATCCGCTCTGGCATCGGTTCTGTTCGTCATGAGCAGCGACCCATCCCGCTGGCCGGAATGGCTCGCCGCAGTGCTACTGGCCTGGGCTGCAACGGGACTGATCCTATTCTATTCGACTGCCCTCGCCGAGCTGCTGAAGCGCCGCGGCCTCGTGGCGATGGAACGTCTCATGGGCATGGTCCTCATCGCCATCGCCACGAAGATGGTGCTCACGGGGATCGGCGCATTCTTTCATCTCTGAAGCGGTCGATCAGCGCACCGGCAAAACATTCACACGAAGAGCTGCGTGTAGGCGTGCTCGGTGATCGCCACGACGGCCGGGTGTTTCACGCGGCGTTCCTGCACAGCCTTGCGCACCCCGCCCTTGCGCGCGACGGCCCAGAAGTAATGGAGATGATGAAGATTGAGCCAGTCCATGGGTGAAGAAAGTAGATACGCGAAAGCTATCGGTGTGATCGAATACCCGTCTTAGTCCTTTCGCACAGAGACACTAGATTGTGAGCGTCAAAGAAAACACTCAGCCCATCAGTTCAATGATTTCCCCTCTTACTCCCAGCCTTGTCACCCTGCCGGCTCTTCCATCGCTCTCTCGCGGCAGGCGGCGCTTTTCGTCCGGCGGCCATACTTCGGACGAAACCCGCGCTTGTCCGAAACAGATGAACCGCTGGCTCGGACGCTGGGAGAATGAAGGCGGAGCGCTTCCGCGAGCAAACAAACGCGAGGGCGTTACCAAAAGCTACGCCAGCGAAACACAGTAGAACCCAAAACAAACAAGATTATGAACCATACAAACCTGCATGAAGAAATGATTAGATACGGAGATCCACTCGGAGCCAGCACTCGCCGCAAAAGGCGCGGCTACCCGGTGCTGCCCTTTAACGATCGCTCGCCGGAAGTCGCGGCGATGAACGCGCATTTGCGGGCGTCTGCCTATCCCGAGACAAAGACGGAAGACGCCCCGGAGCGACCTCCCGCCTGACGAGGGGCGACCACTGCCTGAGAGGCGTCGGCGCTCGCTTCTCAGGCATCTCCGTCAATTTGGTCAGTGCGCGCACTTCCCCGCCGAAGCCAGGCAAGACTCTGGAGCGTCGCCGGCCCACGTTGATCGTGAACGAACCCGGCATCGGGTATCGGCTCAAGACTCCGTGAATTGACGGGCTCATCCAATTCTCGAAGGGTGGCGCTTCGACCCGCGGATTCCGCGACCTCACACGAAGAGCTGCGTGTAGGCGTGCTCGGTGATCGCGGCGGCGACGAGATGTTTTACGCGGCGCTCGGCGGTGATCGCGTAGAAATCGCTGCCGCACTCTTCGACCTTGGCGATGACTTTGAGGCCGTAGTGTTTCAGCGCCGCGTCATCGACCACCGTATGCACCGTGGTGAAGCCGAGCGCGCCGGAGGCGGCGACTTCCATGAGTGCGGAATCCTCGAATTCTCCTACGATCCGGGGCCGCACTTTCTGCGAATCGAACCAGGTCTCCAGCGCCACGCGCATGCCCATGTTTTCGCTGGGCAATACGGCGGGAGCTTCGTGGAGCGAGCGCGGGAAATCGCGGCGCAGCTTCGTCGCAATGGCCGGCACCGCGCAAAAGGTGACCCCGGAGCGACCGAGCTTGTGATTAAAAATCTTCGCGTTGAGCGAGCTCGATGCCGGCTCGTCCGCGAGCACGATGTCGAGCCGGTGGGCCTGCAATCGCTGCACCAGCGGCCCGATTTCCGCCTGGCGGCAAACGACGTGCGTGGGCTCCGAAAATTGGAATGCGGGTTTGAGAATCTCGAAGGCGAGGAGTTTGGAAAGCGAGTCCGTCATTCCGACGTTGAACCGCAAGGCGCGGCTGGCCGGGCGCTGCTTCAACGCGCTCATCAACTCCCGGCTGGAGGAGAAAATCTCGTCCGCATAGCTGAGCACGAGCTGGCCGGTTTCGGTGAGGATGAGATTGCGCCCGCTGCGCTGAAAGAGCTGATCGCCGACCGCTTCTTCGAGCAGGCGAAGCTGCGCGCTGATCGAAGGCTGCGAGACGTGCAACTCCTGCGCCGCCTTGCGCACACCGCCCTTGCGCGCGACGGCCCAGAAGTAACGGAGATGATGAAGATTGAGCCAATCCATGGGTGAAGAAGGTAGATACGGGAAAGCTATCGGTTTGATCGAATACCCGTCTTAGTCCTTTCACAAGGGAGAAGCTAGACTGGGGGCGTCAAAGGAAACCTATAACCGAACCACACTCATGATCGCCCTTGTTGCCCCTCCATCCACCATGCCCCGCCTCCGCAGCACGCCCGCCGTGCTGCCGCGCCGCACAAGTGCCAGCGAGATCATTTTCAATTTGCACAAAATCCTCGTAAATCCCGGCTCGACAGCGGCTGAGGCGAAAGGCGCCAAGCGCCGTTTGCTGGACGTGCTCGGCGAGACCGCAAGACATCTCGGCTCGCGGATGACCATCGCGCCGATCGCGACGCCGCCTGATCTGGAACGTCCGGAATACTTCGTTCCCGATCCATTTCCAAAACAGGCGCGCACAAGCACTTCACGGAGCTTCCGCGCCAAACTTTCCGAACCCAGGCGCGCAACCATGGCGTCACGGGCGACCCTTTCCTCCCCGAACTCGCAGCGGGATCGCCCGACGACCAGTGCGCACCGCATCCACACCGCCACCATGCCTGCAACCATCATGCAACCAGTCCCAGCCACTCGCGCCCTCCCACGCCGAATCGATTCCGTTTCACTTCGCGACGCACGTTCGGCCCGCTCCAATGGAAACAGCTCGCGCCCCGTGCAGGCCAGCGCCAGGCGCGCTCGCACCGACAAACCTTGCTGCCTGGAACGCTGGGAAAACGAAGGCGGCAGCACGCTTTCCACCCGATGACCGAACGACCAGCACCACCGCTTATGAACCATACCAATATGACCACCATGCCGATCCACATCACTCCTCATCACCTCAGTCTCAGCCCCGCGTTGCGCGCATTCGTCTATGAGAAACTCAACGGCCTGTCCCGCGCCGCAATCGACGTGCTGTCGGCGGACGTGGTGCTCCGGCGCCACCACGGCACCAGCGAGGGGAAGCGCTATTCCGCCAGCGCGCGCCTCGCTTTGCCGGGACGCGATCTTCACGCGAGTGCGACCCATGCGAATCTCTATTCCGCAGTGGTGAAACTCGTGACGCGTCTCGCGCGGCTGTCCCGCAAACGCAAGACCCGGCTCGCCAAGTCCTTCATCAAACGTGGCAGCGCTTTCACCGCCGACGCAGGGCTCCGTAAGATGCCTGACGCGCTGGAATCCCCATCGATCGATCTTGCGCCACACCCGGCAGAGCGAACGCCCCAGAATCGAGAGGGCGGCCAGGAAATGCGCGTGTTTGGCTTTCGACGCGACTCGCCTTTTGCCCTCGCGGCCGACGCGTCGGCCTGACCCAAGCTGCATCGCGGCTGAGGTGAATTTCCCCTCACCCAGCCTGCGAGCGCCGGGTGACGCGCGCGGCCTTCCACTCAGCCAATTTTTCCGACATGACCCAAACAACCCAACCGACACACTCCATCCGAATAGCGCGCGCAATCTTGCGCGGGCGCGTCATTCACGCGACGACGAAACGATTTGTCGCCAACGCGCAGCAGGCGCTTCCGCGCGATGGGACCGCGACCGACCGGAGCCTGCGGCGATTTGTCGCCCAGATGGCCCGGCACGCGCGGCGAAATCGTAGCTATCAGCGCGTCAAGAATCGGGGCGAACCCGTTGCTGACAACCCGCAGTTGCTCTCTCGCTTTGCGCGCGTGCCTCGGCCGCGCTCCCACCTCCAAACAACGAACAAACTTCCCATCATGACCCTCACGAAACTCGATCGAACCAATAACCGACGGACCATGCCCGGTGCCGAACTGGCCGTGATCCCATTCACCAACGGCCACGCTCATCCGTCTCCGACAAACCGTGAACGCCGGCGCAAGCACACGCCGGACTTGCGCCGGGTGCGCCTCGGCCACGTGCATTTGAAGGTGCGCGACCTCAATCGCTCGCTTCCCTTCTACGTCAGCGTCCTCGGACTGCGGTTGAGGGAATGGGCGGGTCGCTATGCTTTCCTCGCCTTTGGCGACGAGCATCACTCCCTCGCGCTGGAGGAAATCGGAACCTGGACCACGACTCCCTCGCGGCGCGCGGTGGGCGTCGCGCACTTCGCCATCGAGGTGCCCGATCGCGCCGCATTCGCGGCAATGCGGCGCAAGTTGTCGGAGGCCAACGTGCCGTTCATCAGCCGGAACAACGGGATTAGTTGGACCGTTCGTTTCCACGATCCAGACAAAAACGAAATCGAGATCTACGTCGATCGTCGTCGCGCTCCGGGCGGCACTGAGCTGTGGCGCGGCCGTTGGCATTTGCCGGAAAGCGCAGCACTCGAACGCACGCCGGCGATGGCAGCCTAACGTCTAGCCTTCATTGTCTGCTCGAAGGACCGCGTGGACCATCAAGCGATGTGGATCTCGCGCTGGCGCAACGACCGCCAACGCTGGATGCGCGTGAAAACGAGAAGCCAAAGCGTTGCCGCCGCGAAGGCGAGCAAAGTGCCCAGCGCGACTCCTCCGGGGATCTTGCTTCGCACCATGAATTGCCACGCCTTGTCGAGACCTTCCGCCTTGCGCTTGCTCCGCAAATCGCGGTCGTCCTCCTGATAGGAGCCGTGGAACTTGAGGAGCTGTAGTTCCTATTCGCCGAAATGAGTTCCGCCTGCCTTGAGTGATTCGGAAATGTGTCCGCGCAAGCCGCGGCTCTCGCGTTTAAGGTCTTCTGTGTTTTTAGCCATGGTTAATCTTCTTCAGGAGCGTAGCAAACGGGGCTGGCGTTTGGACGGCGCTCGACCGGACCGCGATCCGACGCGCCCCGAGATGTTCGTTTGGGTGATTTCAGGTCGCGTTTGGAGGATTTCTTGCCGGTCGAGACCCGAGCAAGGAACCCGGTCAACAGCGGGCCGACCGTCTCGAGTTCCTCTCGATGCACGGAAGCGAGTTTCTCCAGGATCGTTTTCCCTCGTGGGGTGAGTTTCACAAAGACACAACGCCGGTCTTCCTTTGAGGGCTGCCGGCGGATCAGCCCGTCATCTTCCAGCCGATCGACCAACCCGACGGCGCTATGCGCGACGATCTGCAACTGTTCGGCGAGTTCTCCGATGGTGACTTCGCTGCGACCGGGAAAACCCTGGATGGCGAGGAGCGCCTGATACTTCTGCGGGCTCAACTCCTCCTGCTGCGCGGCCTGCTCGCTGAAGTGCAAATACTTGCGCAGCTCATAACGGAAGGCGGCCAGAATTTCGTATTCGCTTTTGGTCACGGCGTGCTACCTATATCGTAACACGATATATGCAAGTGCATTCTCATCTCCGCTTTCTCCCATGAGCATTTCCGGAAACGCTGCGGAAAATTGCGACGCCCTGATTATCGGTGGCGGTCCGGCAGGGGCATCCTCTGCGGCGATCCTCGCGGAGTATGGGCATCGTGTTTTGATCATCGAACGGGAGAAATTTCCGCGTTACCACATCGGCGAGTCGCTCCTTCCCTTCGCATTCGGACCGCTGGAGCGGCTCGGGATGATTCCGAAGATGAAGGCGTCGCATTTCGTCAAAAAATATAGCGCCCGGTTCGTGCAGCCCGACGGCCGATGTTCGGCGCCGTTCTATTTCTTCAACCGCTACGACCGCCAAACCGTGGCCCAATCGTGGCAGGTCTTGCGTTCGGAGTTTGACCAGATGCTTCTCGATAATGCGCGGGAAAAGGGTGCGCAAGTCCGCGAGCAGACCGCCGTGACCCGCCTGCTCATGGAGGGAGAACAGGTGATTGGAGTGGAGGCGCTCGACCGAACTTCTGGTCGCAGCTATCAAGTTCACGCACCCATTACCCTCGATTGCACCGGCAAGGAGGCGTTCACCGCCGGTCGACGCGGCTGGCAGATGCGCGATCCGTTTCTCAACAAGATCGCCGTTTGGACTTACTACCGTGGGTCGAGGCGCGAAGCCGGCATCGACGAAGGCACGACCACCGTCGCATACGTGCCCGATCAAGGCTGGTTTTGGCACATTCCGCGGCACAACGACATGGTCAGTGTCGGAGTCGTCGCGGAGGGCAAATACCTCACGCGCGGAGGTGTGAAAGAGCCGGGCGCCATGTTTCATCGCGAAGTGGAAGAGAACCAATGGATCAAGGCCCAGCTTTCGACCGGAAGTTCGACCGGCCAATACTTCGTCACCAGCGAATACAGTCGCCACTCACGCTACTGTGCCGCGCCGGGGCTGTTACTGGTCGGGGACGCATTGGTCTTCCTCGATCCCGTCTTTAGCAGCGGCGTGATGCTCGCATTGAAAAGTGGCGTTTTGGCCGGCGACCTCATCCATGAAGGTCTCGTCA